>DATNMT010000365.1:0-3122 GCA_035602495.1 Bradyrhizobium sp. | reverse complement strand
TGCCTGCAGCGTCGATCTCGACAAGCTGCGCACCAGTCTCGTCAACTATCTCGAGACCGAGTTCGAAAACCTGGTCACCGACGGGGCCGACGACGCCAAGCCGACGGCGGGCTTTCAGCGCGTGATCCAGCGCGCGGTGATTCACGTCCAATCGTCGGGACGCGAGGAGGTCACCGGCGCCAATGTGCTGATCGCGATCTTCGCCGAACGCGAGAGTCATGCCGCCTATTTCCTGCAGGAGCAGGACATGACCCGCTACGACGCGGTGAACTACATCAGCCACGGCATCGCCAAGCGGCCCGGGGTTTCCGAGGCGCGCCCGGTGCGCGGCGTCGACGAGGAGACCGAGACCAAGGGCAACGATGACTCCAAAAAGAAGGGCGAGGCGCTGGAGACTTACTGCGTGAACCTCAACAAGAAGGCGCGCGACGGCAAGATCGACCCCGTGATCGGGCGGAATTCCGAGATCAACCGCGCCATCCAGGTGCTGTGCCGCCGGCAAAAGAACAATCCGCTGTTCGTCGGCGAAGCTGGCGTCGGCAAAACCGCGATCGCGGAAGGGTTGGCAAAACGCATCGTCGACAGCGAAGTGCCGGAAGTCCTGGCGGCTGCTACCGTATTCTCGCTCGACATGGGCACCTTGCTCGCGGGCACCCGCTATCGCGGCGATTTCGAGGAACGGCTGAAGCAGGTGCTCAAGGAGCTGGAGGCGCATCCCAGCGCCATCCTCTTCATCGACGAAATTCACACCGTGATCGGCGCCGGGGCCACCTCCGGCGGCGCGATGGACGCGTCGAATCTTTTGAAGCCGGCGCTCGCCTCCGGCACTATCCGCTGCATGGGTTCAACGACTTACAAGGAATACCGCCAGCATTTTGAGAAGGATCGCGCATTGGTGCGCCGGTTCCAGAAGATCGATATCAACGAGCCGACGGTGGAAGACGCGATCGCGATCCTCAAGGGCCTGAAACCCTATTTCGAGGACTACCACCGGCTGAAATATACCAACGAGGCGATCGAGGCCGCGGTGCAGTTGTCTTCGCGCTACATCCACGACCGCAAGCTGCCCGACAAGGCGATCGACGTGATCGACGAATCCGGCGCCGCGCAGATGCTGGTGGCGGAAAACAAGCGCAAGAAAACCATTGGTATCAAGGAAATCGAAACCACGATCGCGACCATGGCGCGGATTCCGCCCAAGAGCGTGTCGAAGGACGATGCCGAGGTCTTGAAACATCTCGAAACCACGCTGAAGCGCGTGGTGTTCGGCCAGGACAAGGCGATCGAGGCGCTTTCGGCGTCGATCAAGCTGGCGCGCGCCGGCTTGCGCGAGCCGGAAAAGCCGATCGGCTCGTATTTGTTCTCGGGCCCGACCGGCGTCGGCAAGACCGAAGTGGCAAAACAGCTGGCCGCCTCGCTGGGGGTCGAACTGATCCGGTTCGACATGTCGGAATATATGGAGCGGCACACGGTGTCGCGCCTGATCGGCGCGCCTCCGGGCTATGTCGGCTTCGACCAGGGCGGCCTCTTGACCGACGGCGTCGACCAGCATCCGCACTGCGTGGTGCTGCTCGACGAAATCGAGAAGGCGCATCCGGATCTCTACAACGTGCTGCTGCAGATCATGGATCATGGCCGGCTGACCGACCACAACGGCAAGCAGGTCAATTTCCGCAACGTGATCCTGATCATGACCACCAATGCCGGCGCCGCCGACCTGGCGCGCCAGGCGTTCGGCTTCACGCGCAACAGGCGGGAGGGCGATGATCACGAGGCGATCAACCGCCAGTTCGCGCCGGAATTCCGCAACCGGCTCGATGCCATCATCTCATTCGCGCATCTCAATGCCGAGGTGATCGGGATGGTGGTCGAGAAGTTCGTGCTGCAACTCGAGGCGCAGCTCGCCGACCGCGACGTCACGATCGAGCTGTCCGAGCCGGCCAAGGCGTGGCTGATCCAGCATGGCTACGACGAGCAGATGGGTGCACGGCCGATGGCGCGAGTGATCCAGGAGCACATCAAGAAGCCGCTGGCGGACGAGGTGCTGTTCGGCAAGCTGAAGGGCGGCGGTCACGTCCGCGTCGTGCTGGTAAAGGACGAGGCGGCGGCGGATTCGACGCAGGAAAAGATCGGCTTCGAATATGTCGAGGGGCCGGTGACGCCGAAACCGGAGAAACTGCCCGGCACGCGCAAGCGCACCGTGCCGCGTAAGCCGAAACCGAGCGGTCCGAGCGGCGGCTCCAAGGGCCCAGCCTCACGAGGACCGCTGGTCAAGGTCTGAACATCAGATAGTGCAAATGAGAAAGCCGGCGCGTCAGACCGCCGGCTTTTTGCTGTGGATTGAAGCCTTTTCGCGTGGGCGGTCAGTTCTTGACCGGGACGGAAAACGCGACCTGCCACGGCTCGGTGATGTCAGGCGTGCTCGCCTCGACCGGCTTGGGCGGGCTGTCGTCATCGAGGAATTCGGCGAGAATGTTTTGAATCGTCGACTTGACCTCGTCGGGGCCGCGGTCGCTCATGTCGGTGTGCTGATAGTTGGTTCTGACCACCTTGATGCCGACCTTCTCGCATATCTCGTCGTCGGGAACGACGCCCGGGTCAGGCTTGAACACCGGATCCCTGGAGCGGAACGAGAGGATCCTGAACTTGCCGTCGGTGATGAAGGGGACACGCAGATTGTCGAGCGTGACCACCTTCTCGATCAATTCGGGATAGCGCTTGGCGAAGTACATCGAGATGTCGCCGCCGTTGGAATGCCCCACCATGGTCAAGTGGGCGTAGTCCGAGTTCGGCTGGATCTTCTTCAGGTTGTCGATGGCGAACTTGATATTGGCAATGCCGCGGTTGTATTGCGAGCGGCGGCCGACATATTCCTCGCCGACTCTCGTTACCATCGGCTCGTCGCTTTCAAGATCGTGCTGGATGCTCACGACCATATCGCCGCGGTAGGCAAGAACGTTGGCGAGGAACGAGTATTCGGTGAACTTGACGATGTTGCCGTGATTGAGAATGGCAACCGGAAGCTCGATCATCTCGGCGGTCGCCTCCAGTTCCCTGTCGAAGCGAACGGCGATATCGACCGAGACCGGACGGCCGCTGCGCGGCGGGTCGGTGAAGGTCAA
>DATNMT010000358.1:0-2999 GCA_035602495.1 Bradyrhizobium sp. | reverse complement strand
TCGGTTTCACCTACAAGGTGTTTACTCTTGACCTGCGCTACTACGACACCGACCTCTCCAAGGCAGGTTGCAACGTGTTCACCAGCGACTACTCCACCAGAAACCTCTCGCCGTCCTTCGTCACTCCGACCAACCCGGGCGGCTTCGGATCCAGCTGGTGCGGCGCGGCGGGTGTCGCCAAGCTCTCGGCCGACCTGACCGCGATGACCAATCTGAAGTAGGCTCTCCTCTCGTGAATGCGGGGCGGCAGGGTGATCTGCCGCCCCTTTGGTTTGCGTGGAGCTGAAATGAGGCGGGACTGGCTGCGGGCGGCGAAGCAGGCGATCCGGCGCGACGATCATCGCAAGATACTGACGGGAGCCGTGGCGGGCACAGGTGCCGCGATCGCGATCGGCGTCATGGAGTGGTTCTCGGCCGAATCGCATTATCCGCTGGTCATCATCCCGTTTGCCACCTCGATCGTGCTGGTGATCGGATCGCCGGAAGCCGAGCCGGCGCGGCCGCGCGCGCTGATCGGGGGGCATCTGGTTTCAACCCTGGTCGGGCTCGCGGTGCTGCAACTTGCGGGGCCGCAGGCCTGGGCGGCCGCGGCCGCGGTGGGACTGGCCGTGCTCGCCATGTAAGTCACCGCAACGTTTCATCGCCGGCAGGGATCAATCCGCTGCTGGTGGTCGCCAACAACCTGCCATGGTCGTTCCTGTTCGCGCCGGTGCTGGTCGGGGCGCTGCTGCTGGCCGCCTTCGCCGCGGTCTGGCATCGCTGGATCGGCGGCAGGCCATGGCCGCCGCGCGAGTTGTAGTGCGCCGCTTGTGCCGGGTCGTCGCAGACATCGTCAGGATGGCTTGAGCGCCTCGCCCCGATCCCGTAGCGCAAATTTATCGCCGTCGCGGGTCAGCACGACGGTGCGCTGGTGGAAGGCCTCGAGCGTCGAGCGATGGCCGATCGAGACGATCGTGGTCGAGCTCAGCTTCTCCTCGAGCAGCCGGTAGAGGCTGGCCTCGGCGGCTTCATCGAGGGAAGCGGTCGCTTCATCGAGGAACAGAAATTGCGGCTGATGCAACAGCGCGCGGGCAAGCCCGAGGCGCTGCTGTTCGCCAAGCGAGAGCATCCGGTTCCAGTGTGCGTGCTCCTCCAGTCGCGACACAAGCTGGGGCAGGCCCACCGCCGTCAAGGCGTCGCCGACCCGCTCGGAACCGAACGTGTCCGCTTCCGCCGGATAGACGATCGCGGCCTGGAGCGGACCGATCGGGAAATACGGCCGCTGCGGCAGCATCATCAGCGTTGCCCCGGCGGGGATCGCAATCGAGCCGCCGCCGAACGGCCAGATGCCGGCAATCGCACGGAACAGCGTCGACTTGCCGGCGCCGGATGGACCGGTGACGAGCGTGCGCTCATGGCTGCGAATGCTGAAATGGTCGGCCGAAACCAGCGGTGTTCCGTTGGGCAGCTTGACCAGAAGCTGCTCCAGATCGATCTCGTCGCCGCCGGTCGAGGGAACGATCCTGATCGCGTCGGCGCCGGTCGCGAGCTTCGTCGCGCTGCCGATCGCCATCTCGAAACCGTCGAGGCGCGCGACCACGGCGCGCCATTCCGCCAGCGAGCGGTAGGCCGAAACGAAAAACGACAACGCCTTTTGCACGTTGCCGAACGCTTCCGCGGTCTGGAATATGGCGCCGAACTGCACCTTGCCGGCGAAATAGGCCGGCACCACCAGAATGATGGGGAAGATCACCGCGGCCTGCGAGTAGCTCTGGGTAAACGCCGTCAGCCGCTTGGTCCGGCTCATGATCTCGTACCAGTTGCCGACGACGCGGCTGAAGCGCTCCGACAGCCGCGCGCGTTCGGCGCGCTCGCCCTGCAGCAGCGCGATCTGTTCGGAGTTCTCGCGCACCCGCACCAGGCTGAAACGGAAGTCGGCCTCCAGCCGCTGCTGTTGAAAATCGAGACGGACCAGCGGCGAGCCGATCCACTGCGTCAGCGCCGTCCCGAAGATGGCGTAGATCAGCGCGCCCCAGACCAGATAGCCGGGGATCGCCAACTCGTTGCCGAACAGATGCAGCGGCGCGGCCTCGGACATCCCCCACAGGATGATGACAAAGGAGAACAGCGTCACGATCGAGCTCAACAGGCCGACGCCGAGATCCAGCGTTCGCTCGACGAACAGCTTGATGTCGTCGGTGAGGCGCTGATCCGGGTTATCGGCCGCGTCTCCCTGCAGCTGCATGCGGTAGTGGTTCGCGCCGTCAAGCCACTCGCCGAGATATTTGGTGGTCATCCAGTTGCGCCAGCGGATCTGCAGCCACTGATTGAGATAGAGCTGGTAGATCGACAGCACGACCAGCACGGTGGCCAGCACGGTAAAGACGATGGTCTCCCGGACAAAGCCGCTCCAGTCCTTCTCCTGCAGCGCGTTGTAGAAACGGTTGCGCCACAGGTTCAGCATCACGTCGTTTCCGACCAGCGCCAGCTCGATGCTGATCACCGCGGCGAGCAGGCCGCAGCCGGCCCATTTGTCTTCGGATCTGAAATACGGGGCAGCTATTCGCCACACGATGGCGAGCGTCGAGCGGATGTTGTTCACAGATGCCGTCTCCGGGGGAATGGCCTTAAAGGCCTGAAAAATTGGGAAAATCGGGAGCGACTAGACTAAAGTCGTAGTCTCTATGGCCTGCGTTCGCTTGTCCCAGCCTTCGAGTCAACCCTAGCATGGCGATAACGGCGAGGGGCGGGGGACATCGACACTTCGCGAGGTTGTGAGCGGCTTTTGGGGCGGCCCAAATTCGCAGCGCTCACGTCGCGCATGGCAAGATCCCCTCGCGACCGCGCCGGGCGCGCCTGACCGTCCACGCTGGTCGGGGCGCGCCGAAAAAAAGGCGTGGGGAGGAAACCGCGATGTGGAATCAAATCTATAACCCGTTCGGCAACGCAGCGTTGTCGACGATCGCCGCCGCCATCCCGGTGGTCACGCTGCTGGTGCTGATCGCCAGCGGCAAGGTCAA
>DATNMT010000355.1:0-3310 GCA_035602495.1 Bradyrhizobium sp. | reverse complement strand
GGTCTATCCGGTGCCGCCGGGAGCGACCGGGGACAGCTACATCTTCTATATCGGCTTCGACCCGCAGGCGCTGACGCCCGAGCGGCCGGCCAAGCCGGCGCGGAAGAAGAAATGATACTGTCATCGCCCGGCTTGCCGCCTTCGCTAAAGCTTCGGCGCCCCAACACCGGAAAGCCCGGCGAAGCTTTAGCGTAGCCGGGACCGGGCGACCCAGTATTCCAGAGACGTCAGCGATTGAACCGAAGGGCCGCGGCGTACTGGATACCCCGCTTTCGCGGGGTATGACGGCTTGTTTGTGGAGCGGCGATCGCGCCACGCCTCATGCCATCCCGCCCTTCACGTTATCCGGAGGTGTGAGGCAGATCACACCTGAATTCCGCAATCCGCCTGAAAGACGCTGCGAGGCTGCTCAAGGGAGGCATTCGTGCCGTTATCAGGCAACCAGAGTTCGCAGAAGCGTGGCATCGATTGGCCGGCGATCGTTCGAATCCTGCTGGTGCAGGTGCTGGTCCTGCTGGCCTTGTCGGGCGCTTTCGTCCGCTACGTGAATTGGTCGTCCGATCGCGCCTGGGAAGAATTCATCGCCGCCGACAAGGCTGCGACGCCAGACCCAAAACCTCAGCCGCAATCGTCTGCGCCGATTCAGAGGGTCAAGGGCAAAATGCCGTGCGCGCGCAGGGCGTGAGGGCCAGAACTATTCCGAAACCGTCTGCACCACGCTGCCGACCGGACGCGTGCTCGCGACCGGCACCTTCAAATCCTTCACCAGCGCCTCGTCATATTCGGGCAAGGTCTGCAAGCCCGTCTTCGCCTTCATCTGCACCACCTTGTAGCCGCCGGCCTTGAGCCGGCGCAGCAGCGTCGGCAGGGCTTCCGCGGTGTGCTTCTGGAAATCGTGCATCAGGATGATGCCCTTGCCCTGCTTGTCGAGCTTGGTCATGACGGTGCCCACGATCTGCTCGGAATTCTTGGCCCTGAAGTCGAAGGAGTCCAGATCGCAGGAAAAGATCGCGACATTGCGCGTGGCGAGATAGGCCATCGCCGCGGGGCCGTGCTGCAGCTCCGGAAAACGGAAGAACGGCGAGGGCGCCGCGCCCAGCGCCAGCTTCACGGCGCTGTAGCCTTTCTCGATCTCGTCTTTGGCCAGCTGGTCGGTCATCTTCCTCGCGTTGAGGTTGGCATGCGACCAGGTGTGGGCGCCCACGGTGTGCCCGGCCGCGGCCACTTGCCGCAGGATTTCCGGATGGTAGGTGGCGTGCTTGCCGATCGGGAAGAACACCGCCTTGGTGCATTCGTCCGCCAGCGCCTTGAGCACCGCCGGCGTATTGCCGGGCCATGGACCGTCATCGAAGGTCAGCACGACTTCCTTGTCGGTGAGAAAATCGAGCTGCTTGAAATGCTCGAAGCCAAAACCCGGTCCGCCCGTGGTGTCGATCACCACCACGCGGGCCACGCCCAGCGCATCCGGATTGGCGCATGCGGCGGTCGGCGATTTGGCCGGCACGGCCGCGGTGACCTCGACATCGTCGCGCGCCGCGAGCGGCTTGGCGGGCGTGGCGGCGGCGAAGCGTTCGGCCAGCGGGACCGCGACGGTGGCGGGAGCGGCCAATTCGACCCGCGGGGTGGAGGTCCAGTACCAGACGCCAGAGATCACCGCGGCCGTCACGAAACTCGCCAACAACAGACCTAACGCATTGCGCATGGTTACTACTTCCTCAACAACGAGAGCGGCTTTCTCACCAGGTCATTAATGGGAAATAGTTCTTAACGCCGTGCGAACGCGGCCCGGTTCCGCCCCACAATTCCGTCCCGCCGGACCGCAATTTTGCTTAGTGATGGACGTCACAGTCGGAAGTCACGCGTTGAGGCAAGGTCCTCCCATCAACAACGGGCCCCCGGGCGGGCCGATGGGAGCCGAACATGAGCGCATCTATCACCAGCACCATTCGCTAGGCCGGTCTGGTCGTGGCTTTCGCGGTCGCTTTCGCCGTGCTGTCGTCGAGCCAGAGCTTTGCGTTCAGCGCCGAGGCGCAGCAGATGTGCACCGGCGACGCGTTCCGCCTGTGCAGCTCGGAAATCCCCAACGTACCGAAAATCACCGCCTGCATGTTCAGGCACAAGGCCGAACTGAGCACCGGCTGCCGCACCGTGATGGAACGCGACCTCGCCGCGCAGGCCAGCAACAAGGTCGCGGCGAAGTAATTTTCTCCACCGTCATTCCGGGGCGATGCCAACGGGGCCGCGTAAAGCGCGGCCCGATGACAGGCTCCGCATCGAACCCGGAATCTCGAGATTCCGGCTTCGCGCTGTGCGCGCCCCGGAATGACGCCGACAAAATTCGCCGCAACGCCGAATACGAGCGCATTGACAGGAACTCCGCATCAGAATTTGATTGCCTTGATCGACGCGCATGAAGGCATGACGACATGGCCAAAACTCTCCTCATCATTCCGCTGGTTCTGATGGCTTCAGCCGCATCGGCACAGCAGCAGGGCCACGACGCCTGCGCGCGAGATGTCTCGCGGTTCTGCCGCGCGCACATGAATGACGGCGACCAGGTTGTACTGGCCTGCCTGCAGCAAAACCGCAGCCGGCTGAGCCGCGCCTGCGCAAAGGTGTTGGCGGATCACGGGCAATAGTAGCCACTACCGTCATTCCGGGTCGCGTCCAACGGGTTCGCGCTGAAGCGCGCCCCGGAATGACGACTAGGTACTGCCGCTCGCGGCGGTGGCGACCGGCAGCACCTCGTGGGCGGCGCGGTCGGGCGTTTCGTCCTTCCAGCGCACCGATCCGAACGGCCGCTCCAGCATGCGGCGGACCCGCACCGGTTCGGGCCCGAGGTGGAAGGCGATCGCGCGCAGATGCAGCGCGCGTTCGGATTGCGTCGAGCGGTTGCGCTGGCGCAGATAGTCGAACCAGGTCGGGCAATGATAGCGCTCGGTCCACAGTTCGGGATCGGCGATGTCGCGCGCGATCGACCAGCCATAGGCGCCGTTGCGCTGGCGGCTGAGCTGCACCTCCTGCATCACGTTGTGGAAGGCGCGGGCGTTCTCCTGGGCGACGCGGTATTCGATCTCGACCACCAATGGCCCGCTGCGCCCGGTCAGCGACAGCCGCACTTCGGGATCGGCCAGCACCTCGGCGTCCTCGTTGCGGGCGCCGACGCGCGGCATCCGCAGCCACAGGCCGAGCAGCGGCGAGAGCAGCATCAGGCCCGCGGAAACCAATAGCGCGGTTTCGACGCCGGCCACGTCGGTGAGGCGGCCCCAGCCCCAGCTGCCGAGCGCGATGCCGCCGGCGATCGAGGCCT
>DATNMT010000335.1:0-5142 GCA_035602495.1 Bradyrhizobium sp. | reverse complement strand
AGGCCTCGTCCCAGCGGAAATTATGCAGGTCGACCAGGATCCGCATCAGTTCGGTGACGGCAAGGCTGGGATGGGTGTCGTTGAGCTGGACGGCTGCCTTCGACGCCAGCCCGCGCAGCTGCCCGTCGGACACCAGATGGCGCTTGATCAGGTCCTGCAGCGAGGCCGAGACGAAGAAATACTCCTGCCGCAGCCGCAGCTCGCGCCCCGCAGGGCTCTCGTCGTTCGGATAGAGGAATTTGCAGATCGATTCCGCACGCGCCTCCTCGGCGCTGGCGCCGAGATAGTCGCCGGTGTTGAAGACGTCGAGTTTCAGGGGATCTGGTGAGCGCGCCGACCACAGCCGCAGCGCGTTAACGTGCTGGCCGCGCCAGCCGACGATCGGGGTGTCGTAGGCGACCGCCTGCACGGTTTCCGCCGGTTGCCAGATCGCGCGGTCGCGGCCCCTGGCTTCGACGTGTTCGACGCCGCCGCCGAAATGCACGTGATGAACCACTTCCGGCCGCTGGAATTCCCAGGGGTTGCCGAAGCTCAGCCATTCGTCCGGATATTCCTGCTGCCAGCCTTGCGCGATGATCTGGCGGAACAGCCCGAAATCGTAACGGATGCCATAGCCGGTCGCGGGAATGGCAAGCGTCGCCATGCTCTCCATGAAGCATGCGGCGAGCCGCCCGAGGCCGCCATTGCCGAGCGCCGCATCCGGCTCGCATTTGCGCAGATCGTCGAGCCCAACGCCGAGATCGCCGAGCGCTGCCTCGAACACCGGCAAAAGCCCGATATTGTTGAGGGCATCGGTGAACAGGCGGCCGATCAAGAATTCGAGACTGAGGTAATAGACCCGCTTGGCGCCGGCGTCGTAACTGCGCTTTTCGGCCGTCAGCCAGCGGTGCACGATGCGGTCGCGCAGCGCCAGCGCGGCGGCCTTGTACCAGTCGTGCCGGGTCGCCATGCCGGCGTCCTTGCCGATCGCGAGCCGCAGCTTGGTGAGGATGGCGCTCTTGATCTCGGCCAGCGCCAGTTCGTCGATGGGCTGGCCCGGCGCCGGAAAATTCGAAGCGAATGATGGATCGGGCAAATCGGGCATTTCCAAAGACTCTATCCTGCTGGAATCATACGCGCTCTCAGCCGGGATCGGAACCCGCTGCAGGGCTCCGATTGTGCAATGCATGCATGGTTTTTATGCAAGGACCGGGCCGATTCGCCGGCCTCCGCCGGTGTCGGCTTTGGTGCTAGAGTGAAATCCTCCAAATCCGCTTTGGTGCGAAAAACCTGGGAGGGACCGGCCATGAGATTGACCATCGAGATTATTGCCGCCGCGCTTCTGGTCGTCTGCATCACCGCCTCAAGCGCAGCCTTCGCCGGCAAGGCCGTCCGCAGCGCCGACGGACTCTCCTGTTCGTTCAGCGCCCCCGCCAACGCCTCGCCCGCGGCGCGCTGCGCAGCGATCAGGCGGCAGTGCGGCGGAAAGTTCTACGCCAATTATTGCGGCGACAAGCTCTTGTCGGCGATGTGAGGTTCCTGATTATCGTCGCCCAGGTCAGCGCCGGGACGACGATATTTGCGACCGTCATGCTGCTCTTCGCGATTGGCGCAGCCCGCGTTGTTCAACCCAGACCAGCAAGGGATGGAACACCGCCCCCGGCGTAGTCGCCATGATGCGGCGATTGTATTCCGGCAATGCGCGGTATTCGCGTTCGGTGATCCTGAGAACGCCGCCTTCATAGGCGGCAGAGTCGTACAGCTTCTGACCCAGGTGAACGAGGTCCTGTTCATCCCAGCCCCGCCAAAAGCTTCGTGCGGCGTTGCTCAGGCGGGCCACGTAACGCATCATTGGGCGACCAAGGGTTGAGACCGGGCCATTTGGACCGGAAAAGGCGAGTGATCAAGCGTACTGGAACAAATTAAGAACACTTTAGCAAGTGTTTGATATATCATAGTGATTCGGCGCACTGCCGACACAACATCTAGGGTCTATCCGAGATTTCGAGGACTACATGTCCACCATCGCCTTCGATTCCTTCGCACTCACCCGCATCGCCGATTTTGCGAGATCGCTGTCGCGGCTGCACCAGGCCTCCCGCCGCCAGCCGATCGATGACGACGCCATCGACCGCGAGTTCAACGCGGTCTGCATGTCGGTGTGGGGCTACACCACCGACGATTTCAGCGACGAGCTGTTTTCCGACGCCGATCACGCCTGGCTCGACTCGCTCGACGAGGCGCATGCGCGCATCTTCGCCGCCGAACAGGGTTATGACCTCGTCGACGACAACGGCATGCTCACGGACTGGTGGGGCTATTGCTGGATGATATTGGCCGAAAAGCGCGGGCTGTTGACGCCGGAGAACCGCGCCGCGGCGCGGGCGCAAATCGAGGAGAAATACCTGTCGGCGCCGAACGTGATCGGCGTCATCGTCGGGCGGTGACTGTCATTCCGGGGCGCGTTGAAAACGCGAACCCGGAATCTCGAGATTCCGGGTTCGATGCTTCGCATCGCCCCGGAATGACGGTTCGTGTTACTGCCTAATTCACTTCCGCGCGCTTCGCCCTCGTCGACACCGTCTTCGGCACCGAGGTCACGGGCGCGACGTTTGCATCGGGCACCTCATTGGCGATCATCTCGGCCGCCACCGGTGCCACCTTCATCTCGCCGAGCCGGGCGCGGACCTCGGCGGTCAGGCCCGGATAGGAGGCGACCGGCGTGAATTCCGCGGTCTGGCTGGCGCCGAGCTTGACGCCGGAATACGCCACCAGCCCATTGGTGGTGGCGATCACGTCGCCGGGACGGAGCGAGGGGTCGAGCGTCAAATCGACCGGCGCGAGCCCTGCCGGGTCGCGGCCGTTGCAGGTGCAGTCGGCGCGCATCGCCTTGCGATAGGCGAAGGCGTTTTCGCTGTCGGCGTAGCGCTCGCCATTTGCCGACGATGCGCCGTCGATATTGCTGCCGAAGAACACTTTGGTCGGGCTCGCCGGACAAAACGCCTGGCACATCTGGGCCGGCGACGCGCCGCCGCGCGCCGTCAGCGGGAAATAACGTCCGTCGCAGCTGCGCACGCAAAAGGCGGGGCCATAGCCGGACGCCATCGAGCGCGGCGGCGCCGCGGGCTGCTGATTGGTGCCGAACGGATCGGCGAAGAAATTCGCCTGTGGCGGGGCCTTTTGCTGCTGCTGTTTCTGGAATCCGCCAAAAAACAGGTCGAACAGCCCCTCGGCCGACGCCATGCGCGGCGTTAGCGCGGCCAGCCCCACAAGAGCAGCGGCGGCAACAGACATCATGCGGCGCCGCATGCGCTGACAAGGCAACTCTGTACGCAACGCTTACTCCACCCCACGCAACAAGACCGCTTTGGCGAACACTTGCCTCAGCGCGCTTCACCTTAGTGCGGGATGGTAAACGAGCGGTGAGCGAGGGCCGGAGGAGGGAAAAGAAATGCGGCTTTCTTCACCTCTCCCCGCGTGCCTTCTTCACCTCGCCCCGCCTGCGGGGAGAGGTCGGATTGCCAACGGGTCGGCGCAAAGCGCCGCCCGATGATAAACTCCGCAATCCGGGTGAGGGGGAGTCGCCGCATACGGGATGCTTCAATATTTGCCGAGAGAGCCCCTCACCCCACCCTCTCCCGTGAAGAACGGGGAGGCAGTGAGAGGCCATCACCCCTTCAAGAACTCACCCGCCTTGTAGAGCGAGCGGAAGGGAATGCCGGCTTCGGCGAAGGCTTCGGTGGCGCCTTCGTCGCGGTCGATCATGGTGAACACCAGCGCGATCACCCCGCCGGCGTCGCGCACCGCGTCGGCGGCCTTCAGCGCCGAGCCGCCGGTGGTAGTGACGTCCTCGACGATCACCACGCGCTTGCCTTGCAGGCTCTCGCCTTTCGCCAGACCCTCGACCGCGAGCCGCGCGCCATGCTCTTTCGGCTTCTTGCGGACGAAGAAGGCCGCGATCGGATGGCCCTTGATCCAGGACAGCTGCGCGATCGCGCCGGCCAGCGGCACCGCGCCCATCTCGAGGCCGCCGACATAATCGAGGCCGTCGTCCTTCAGCGCCTCATAGGTCAGTTCCGCCAGCAGCGCCGCGCCTTCGGGGTCGAGCATGGTCGGCTTGAGGTTGAAATAGAAATCGCTCTTGCGGCCCGAGGCCAGCGTGATCTCGCCGCGCCCGAACGAGCGCTTGCGGATGATCTCGGCGAGGCGGGCGCGGGAGGCGGATTTGGACAAGGCGTTGTTCCCGGTGGCTTAAGGGCTGCGCAATCTATCGGCGGACGGGCGCACATTCCAGCGCCGATCTCGCCCCGTCAACAGCAGGCGCGGCGGGCGCCCCTTGCGGAAAGGCCGGTTGTGCTGCCGCCGGGTTCCGGGGTACTCAGCGTCAAAGCTTTTCGCGGGGGATGACAAGAAAATGACCATCGAACTTCACACCTGGAATACGCCGAACGGCCGCAAGATCTCGGTCGCGCTGGAGGAGATGGGGCTGCCCTACAAGGTGGTGCCGGTCAACATCAGCAAGGGCGAGCAGATGGCGCCTTCTTTCCTCGCCATCAGCCCCAACAACAAGATCCCCGCGATCGTCGATCCCGATGGACCGGGCGGCAGGCGCGTCAGCGTGTTCGAGTCCGGCGCGATCCTGCTCTATCTCGGCGAGAAGACCGGCAAATTCTTGCCCGCGCCGCTGATCGAGCGCATCCCGGTCTATGAATGGCTGATGTGGCAGATGGGCGGCTTTGGGCCGATGCCGGGCCAGGTGCATCACTTCATAGCGCTGGAAAGCGAGACCGACCGCGCCTACGGCCTGAAGCGTTTCATGGCGGAGACGCGCCGGCTCTATGGCGTGCTGGACCGGCGTCTTGCCGACCACGACTTCGTCGCCGGCCCGCTGTCGGTCGCCGACTTTGCGATCCTCGGCTGGGCCTGGCGCCATCCGCGCCACAAGGTGGAGCTATCGGACTTTCCCAACGTCAAGCGCTGGTACGACACGCTGATGGCGCGCCCCGCCGTCAAGCGCGGCATGGAAGCGAAATTGGATTGAATGATTGCCGTCATCGCCCGGCTTGACCGGGCGACCCAGCATTCCAGAGCCGTTGCCGTGAGGCGCCGCTGTTGCGGCATCGGCCGCTTTGCTTGAGCCGAGAAGTCAGTGCGTACTGGATC
>DATNMT010000330.1:0-2502 GCA_035602495.1 Bradyrhizobium sp. | reverse complement strand
GCCGGAAGGCTGCCTCACCCGCAAGGCGGGCGATGACGCCGCCGCGGCCGACATCGCCAGGGGACGCGAGGTGTTGCGTGCGCTGAGCCCGTTCGACATCGGCCAGGCCGCTGTCGTGATCGACGGTCACGTGGTCGCCGTGGAAGACATCGAAGGCACCGACGGATTGCTGGCGCGGGTCGCGCGGCTGCGCCAAGAGGGGCGAATTCGCGCCAAAGCCGGGCGCGGCGTGCTGGTGAAGGCGCCGAAGAGCGGACAGGATCTGCGCTTCGATCTGCCGACGGTCGGACCGCGAACCGTCGAGGGCGCGGCCACGGCCGGGCTTGCCGGGATTGCCGTGGTCGCAGGCAACACCATCGTGGTCGAACCGCAGGCCATGATCGCGGCGGCCGACGCCGCGGGCCTTTTCGTAACCGGGTTGCCGGCCTGATGCCCGCGCGATCAACCGCAAATGTCGCGCGCAAAATCTTCCTGATCGCGGCGGAAGAATCCGGCGACCGGCTCGGCGCCCAGCTGATGAAAGTGCTGCGACAGCGCCTTGGCGATGCCGTGCGGTTCGAAGGCGTCGGCGGCCAGGCGATGGCCCGCGAAGGCCTGGTGTCGCTGTTTCCGATCGAGCACTTGTCGATCATGGGATTGACGGCGGTGCTGATGCAGTTGCCGCAGCACCTGCGGCGTATCAGGGAAACCGCCGAGGCCGTAACGGAGACTTCGCCCGACATTCTCGTGATCATCGACAGCCCCGATTTTACTCATCGGGTGGCGCGGCGCGTCCGGGCCCGCGATCCCTCGATCCCGATTATCGACTACGTATCGCCCTCGGTCTGGGCGTGGCGGCCGGGCCGGGCGCGGGCGATGCGCAGCTATATCGATCACGTGCTGGGCCTGCTGCCGTTCGAACCGGAGGAATACCGCAAGCTGCACGGGCCGCCCTGCAGCTATGTCGGCCATCCCCTGACCGAGCAAATCGCCACGCTGCGGCCCGCCGCCGGGGAGCAGAAGCGACGGGATGAGGCGCCGCCGGTGCTGCTGGTGCTGCCGGGAAGCCGCCGCAGCGAGATCAGGCACCATATGGCGGTGTTCGGCGAGGCGCTCGGGCGGTTGCAGGCCGAAGGCGTGGCGTTCGAACTGATCCTGCCGACCATGCCGCATCTGCAGGAGGCGGTCGCCGACGGCCTGAAGCACTGGAAGGTCACCCCAAAAATCGTGATCGGCGAGCAGGAAAAGCGGGCGGCGTTCCGGATCGCGCACGCCGCGCTCGCCAAATCGGGCACCGTGACGCTGGAGCTTGCCGTCGCGGGCGTGCCGATGGTGGCGGCCTACAAGGCCGGCGCGGTCGAGGGCTTCGTCATTCGCAACGCGCTGCGCGCCATCTCCGTGATCCTGGCGAATATTGTCGTCGGCGAGAACGTCGTGCCGGAATTCATCCAGCGCGATTGCACGGCGGAAAAGCTTCTCCCCGCACTGCGCGAAGTGCTGGCCGACTCCGCCATGCGCCGGCGACAGCTCGCGGCCTTCGCAAAAATCGACGCCATCATGTCGACCGGCAACCAGCCGCCCAGCGTCCGCGCCGCCGACATCGTGCTGGCGACGATGCGCAAAGCGAGAAGGCCGATCTGACTTTCTCCCTCGCCCCGCTCTTCGCGGGGAGAGGGTGGGGCGAGGGGCTCTATCGGCAAATACTGAAGCACAACGTTTGCGGAGACTCCCCTCACCCGGATCGCAAGAGCGATCCGACCTCTCCCCGCAGGCGGGGAGAGGTGACAAGCTGGTGCATCCGCCGATTCATACTCCGAAATAGTTTGCGGCCGGACACCTTCGCATCCGGCCGCCAAACCTTTCGCTGCTAGCGCCGGTTACTTCCGCTTGGCGATGTCGACGTAGTCGCGCCGCGTTACGCCGGTGTAGAGCTGGCGCGGGCGGCCGATCTTCTGCTGCGGGTCCTCGATCATCTCGCTCCACTGGCTGATCCAGCCGACGGTGCGCGCGACCGCGAACAGCACGGTGAACATCGAGGTCGGGAAGCCCATCGCCTTCAGCGTGATCCCGGAATAGAAGTCGACGTTGGGATAGAGCTTGCGGTCGATGAAATAGGGGTCGTTCAGCGCGATCTTTTCCAGTTCCAGCGCCACCTTCAGCATCGGGTCGTCGCCGTGGCCGGTTTCCGCCAGCACCGCGTGACACATCTTCTGCATGATCTTGGCGCGTGGGTCGTAGTTCTTGTAGACCCGATGCCCGAAACCCATCAGGCGGACTTCGCTGTTCTTGTCCTTCACCCGCTTGATGAAATCGGGAATCTTGTCGACCGCGCCGATGTCGGAAAGCATCGCAAGGGCTGCTTCGTTGGCGCCGCCATGCGCCGGACCCCACAGGCAGGCGATGCCGGCGGCGATGCAGGCGAACGGGTTGGCGCCGGAGGAGCCGGCGATCCGCACCGTCGAGGTCGAGGCGTTCTGCTCGTGGTCGGCGTGCAGGATGAAGATCTTGTCGAGCGCGTCGGCC
>DATNMT010000651.1:0-6970 GCA_035602495.1 Bradyrhizobium sp. | reverse complement strand
CTGGCCGCGCAACAGTCCGGGCCGGTCCAGCCCAAGCCGGATCGCGCGCCAGCCGAGCGCGGGGTTTTCCTCGATCACGGTTTCCATATAGGGCAGCGCCTTGTCGCCGCCGATGTCGAGGGTGCGGAACGTGACCGGCTTCGATCCCGCGGCATCCAGCACCGTGCGGTACAGCGCGAGCTGGTCGCTGGTCCGCGGCAGGCTCTGGCCGACCATGAATTGCAGTTCGGTGCGGAACAGGCCGATGCCGGCGCTGCCGGTATCGTCGATATGCGGCAGGTCGATGGTCAGGCCGGCGTTGATCATCAGCTCGATCTTTTGGCCGTCCTTGGTGACGCAGGGCTTGTCGCGCAGCGCCGAATACTGCGCCTGCCGCCGGGCGCGAAACCGCACCCGTTCCGCATAGGCCTGCTCGATTTCCGCCGAGGGACGGATGTAGATCGAGCCCGAGGTGCCGTCGACGATGATGGCGTCGCCGGGATCGGCGATACCAGGCGCGTTCGGTATTTCGCCGACCGCTGGAATCCCGAGCGCGCGCGCCACGATCGAGACGTGCGAATTGGCGGTGCCTTCCTCCAGCACCAGCCCGCGCAGGCGCTTGCGATCGTAGTCGAGCAAGGCCGCGGGGCCCATCGCGCGCGCGATCAGGATGGCGTTGTCGGGCAGCTGTTCACGCGACGGCGCGTGATCCTGGCCGACCAGCTGCCGCATCAGGCGATGGCCGAGATCTTCCAGGTCGTGCAGGCGGTCGCGCAAATAGGGATCGGTGGAGCGCAGCATCCGCGCGCGGGTGTCGGACTGCACGCGCTCGACGGCGGCCTCGGCGGTCAAGCCGGTGGCGACCGCCTCGTGCAGCCGGTGCGACCAGCCCTGGTCGTTGGCGAACATGCGGTAGGCTTCCAGCACGTCGCGGTGCTCGCCACCCTCGGCGACGTCGCCGCGCTCCAGCATGCGGTCGAGGTCGGCGCGCAGTTTTGTCAATGCCGCGTCCAGCCGCTTGATTTCCTTCGGCAGGTCCTCGGCAATGTAGTTGTTGATGACGACGCGCGGCTCGTGCAGCACCACATGGCCGAGCGCGATGCCGTCGGACAGGATCGCGCCGGTCTTGTGCAGCGAATGCCGCGCCGCCGGTTCCGCGCCGGGCTGGGCCAGCGCCGAGAGTTCGCCGGAGGCGATCATCTCCGCCAGCACCATGGCGGTGGTCTGCAGCGCCTCGACCTCTTCCTCGACATAGGTGCGCTTGGCGCGGTTCTGCACCACCAGCACGCCGAGCGTATTGCCGGCGCGCAGGATCGGAACGCCGAGGAACGAGTGGTAGATTTCTTCGCCGGTCTCGGGGCGGAACGAGAACGCCGGGTGGCTCTGCGCGTCGTTCAGGTTTAAGGGCGTCGCCTCGCTCGACACCAGGCCGACCAGGCCCTCATGCGCGCTCAGCACGGTGCGGTGGACGGCGTCGCGGTTGAGGCCCTCGGTGGCGTAGAGCTCGAGCGTGTTGTCGATGCGCAGCACGTAAACCGAGCAGACCTCGGCCACCATGTTGGCGGCGATCAGCACCACGATCTTGTCCAATCGTTCCTGCGCCGAGACCTGCTCCGCCATGGTTTCGCGGAGCCGTCTCAACAAGACGCGGGGGCCTCCCGACGCGCTCCGCATGCAGTAACATCCTCCTTCGCGAGGCCAGCCCGCCGGGTGGCCGGTAGATGGCGTTAAACACAAGAAAAACAACAATTTTATTCATTCGGCGCCGTCGCAAGCCCAAAACTATCGGCCGAATCAGGATAGCCAAAACCGTGGCACAGTTTGCGGCAGCCCACCCATCAGGCCGTATAGCGAATTGAGGCTTGTTTTGCCAAGCAAAACGCCTGCCAGCGGGTGTCACGACCGGGTCAGCCCCCTGCTGCGGTTGCTCAGGAAAAATATTTCCAAAGATTGCCGAGCGGGTGTGGTTTCTAACCCTGATCCAGCCCGTAGAGCGTGTGCAGCGTGCGCACGGCGAGCTCGGTATAGGCGGCGTCGATCAGGACCGAGAACTTGATCTCGGAGGTGGTGATGGCGCGGATGTTGATGTTGCGCGCGGCGAGCGCCGCGAACGCCTTGGCGGCGACGCCGGCATGGCTGCGCATGCCGCTGCCGATCACCGAGACCTTTGCCACGTCGGTGGCGGTGTCGAGCCTGATATAGCCGATCGTGCGCTTGGCCGAGGTGATGGTGTCGCGGGCGCGGGCGTAGTCGGAAGCCGGCACCGTGAAGGTGAGGTCGGTGAACTTGCCGTCCTCCGAGACGTTCTGCACGATCATGTCGACATTGATATTGGCGTCCGCCAGCGGCCCGAAGATCGCGGCGGCGACCCCCGGCTTGTCCTGGATCTGGCGGACCGAAATCTGGGCTTCGTCCTTGGAGAAGGCGATGCCGGTGACGACGTGGCTTTCCATGATTTCCTCCTCGCTGCAGATCAGCGTGCCCGGCGGCTGGTTGGCGTGGGCATCGATGTCTTCTGGCTTGTCGAAACTGGAACGGACGAAGATCGGCATGTTGTGCACCATGCCGAGTTCCACCGACCGCACCTGCAGCACCTTGGCGCCCTGCGAGGCCAGCTCGAACATGTCCTCGAACGCGATGCGATCGAGCCGGCGCGCCTTCGGCACCACCCGCGGGTCGGTGGTGTAGACGCCGTCGACGTCGGTATAGATGTCGCAGCGGTCGGCGTGGATGGCGGCGGCGATCGCCACCGCCGAAGTATCGGAACCGCCGCGCCCGAGCGTGGTGATTCGCCCCGTTTGCGGGGCGATGCCCTGGAAGCCGGCGACGACGGCGACCTCCTTGCGCTCCTTGAAGCGGCTGATCAGCTCCGTGCCGTCGATCTCGAGAATCCGCGCCGAGGCGTGGGCGTCGCTGGTCTTTATCGGAATCTGCCAGCCCAGCCAGGAGCGCGCCTGGATGCCGAGCGCCTGCAGCGCGATGGCGAGCAGCCCCGCGGTGACCTGCTCGCCGGAGGCCACCACCGCGTCATATTCGCGCGCGTCATGCATCGGCGACGCCTCGCGGCACCATTCCACCAGCTCATTGGTCGTGCCGGCCATCGCGGAAACCACCACGGCGACGTCATGGCCGGCGTCCACCTCGCGCTTCACATGTCGCGCGACATTGCGGATTCGGTCGATATTGGCGACGGATGTGCCGCCGAATTTCATCACGAGGCGGCCCATGACGACTGTGCATTCCCTGACAGGTTAAGTATTGTGGCCGGCGCGCAAAACAGGGGCGTATCGGCCAAAAGGCGCGTATACATAACGGCGCGGTTGCCGGCAAGCAACCGGGTTCCGGCGTCCCGGGCGGCGCAAAACACAGTAACTAGATGTAGTTGAGGCCAGCGTATGGGGCGTTATATCGACGAGATCCTGCAGCCCGGCGAAAAGGTGCTGTATTCGACCAACGCACACTGGATCTTCTATTTTCCGGCGATCATGGCCTGGATCCTCGTGCTGGTGCTGCTGATGCTGTCGCGCATGACCACGGTCGACAGCCTCGTGCTGTTGTGCCTCGCGGCGGCGGTCGTGGTCGCGCTGGCGGCACTGTACTGGACGGTGAAGGCCTGGTTCCATCGCTGGACCACCGAGACCGACGTCACCAACATGCGGGTCGTCCACAAGACCGGCTTCATCAAGCGCCGCACCTTCGAGATGAGCCTCGACAAGGTCGAGAGCGTCGACGTCAACCAGAGCATTCTCGGCCGCATCCTCAATTACGGCAGCGTCACGGTCCGGGGTGTCGGCGAGGGCGCCGAGACCATCGACATGATCGCCTCGCCGCTTGAGTTCCGCAGTCACATCACCGCGCGATAGAGGCGGCCGACAGCCATGGCCATCCAGCAAAATTCTCCGGCACGTTCTTCCGCGACCACGGTCGACCCCGCGGAGATCGCCAAATTCTCGAAACTGTCGGCGGAATGGTGGGATCCCAGCGGCAAGATGGCGCCGTTGCACAAGATCAACCCGCTGCGGCTCGCCTATATCCGCGACGCCGCCTGCCGCAAATTCGAGCGCAACGTCAAAAGCCTGAACTGCCTGTCGGGCCTGCGCATCCTCGATATCGGCTGCGGCGCAGGCCTGCTGTGCGAGCCGTTCACTCGATTAGGCGCCCAGGTGATCGGCGTCGACCCCTCCGCCAGCAACATCGCCGCCGCCAAGCTGCACGCCGACAAGGGGCATTTGTCGATCGATTATCGCTGCACCACGGTGGAGGAGATGGACGTCCGCGAGCGCTTCGACATCGTGCTGGCGATGGAAGTGGTCGAGCATGTCAGCGATGTCGGCATGTTCCTTTCCCGCTGCGCCGCGATGCTGAAGCCCGGCGGCCTGATGGTGATCTCGACGATAAACCGCAACTGGAAGAGCTTTGCGCTCGCCATCGTCGGCGCCGAATATGTGCTGCGCTGGCTGCCGCGCGGCACCCATCAATGGGACAAATTCGTCACCCCCGACGAACTCGAACATCATCTCGCCAACAACAAGCTCGCCATCACCGAGCAGGCCGGCGTGGTCTACTCCCCCTTCGCCGACCGCTGGAGCCTCTCCAGCGACATGGACGTGAACTACATGGTGGTGGCCGAGGGGATTTGATCGTCATTGCCGGGCTTGACCCGGCAATCCATCGTTCTTCATAGAATACGCGGGTCAAGCCCGCGTATGACAAGCGAGGATGTCGTGCCATCCGGGCTATGTGACCTTCGCTGGGTCGACGACTGATTTGAGGTTCAGCGCAATCCTGTCATGACACGGCTCCGGTTGACCGCGGGCCGCGCGGCCGCCACGGTGGCCCGCGATTCCCCTCCTGCCAACCCGCATCCCCCCTCATGTTCTCCATCGCCACGCTCTGGATTCCCTTCACCGTCACGGCTGCGCTCGGGCAGGTCGCGCGCAATGCGATGCAGCGGTCGCTGACCGGGCCGCTCGGCACCTGGGGCGCCACCAATATCCGCTTCCTGTTCGGCTTTCCGTTCTCGATTGTGTTCTTCGCGGTGGTGCTGGCGGTGGGCGGCGACCACTTGCCCTGGCCTGCCGCCGCGTTCTGGCCGTGGCTGCTGCTCGGCGCGCTCAGCCAGATCGTCGCCACCGGGCTGATGCTGGTGGCGATGAACGACCGCTCCTTCGTGGTGACGACGGCGTACCTGAAGACCGAGGCGATCCAGACCGCGATCTTCGGTTTTGTCTTTCTCGGCGACCACCTCACCATGCTGAAGGTGATCGCGATCCTGATCGCCACCATCGGCGTCGTCATCACGGCGCTGCGGCCGGGCGGCGAGAAGAACTTTGCTGAATTGAAGCCGACCATCATCGGCCTGGTCGCGGCCGCCACCTTCGCGCTGTCCGCGATCGGGTTCCGCGGCGCGATCCTTACCGTGCCGGGCGTGTCGTTCGTGACGGCGGCGTCCTACACGCTGGTGCTGGGGCTGTTCGTGCAGACGCTGGTGCTGACGATCTACCTGCTGGCGCGCGCGCCCGAGGTGCTGAAGAAAATTCTCTCGCTGTGGAAGCCCTCGCTGTTCGCGGGCTTCATGGGCGCGTTCGCCTCGCAGTTCTGGTTTCTGGCGTTCGCGCTGACGGCGGCCGCCAATGTGCGCACGCTGGCGCTGGTCGAAGTGCTGTTCGCACAGGCCGTGGCGTATTATTCGTTCAAGCAGCCGGTGTCGGCGCGCGAGCTTTCCGGCATCGCGCTGATCGTGATCGGGGTGGCGCTGCTGGTGGCGGTGTAGGCTGCGCCCTCATTCCGGGGCGGTGCGAAACACCGAACCTCAGATGTGCAACCGCGCATCGGGGAATCTCGAGATTCCGGGTTCACGCGAAGACGCGTGCCCCGGAATGACGCTGACGCGTCAATTCCTGTCGTCCGGCAGCACTGGCAGCGGCGAGACCTCGACGCCTTCGTCGATCAGCGAGCGCGCCTCGTCGGGCGAGGCCTCGCCGTAGATCGGGCGGTGCTCGATATCGCCGTAATGCATCTTGCGGGCCTCGTTGGGGAAGCGTTCGCCGACATTGTCGGCGTTCTTCACGATATGGTCGCGCAATTCCTTGATCTTGGCGCGCAGCTCGCGCTCCTGGGCCATCATCAACGGCGTCGAGGCGGGCGTCGCGACCTCGGTGGTGGGGGCGGGCGCCGGCGCCGGCTCGGCGCGATCCCCGCCCTTCGTGCTGACGATCTGGGGGGCCATGATCGCGCGCTCGACCCTAGCCGAGCCGCAGACCGGGCAGTTCACCAGCTTGCGCTTCTCCTGGCTTTCATAGGCGGCAGAGCTCTGGAACCAGCTTTCGAAGGCGTGGCCCCGCTCACATTGCAGCGAGTATCGGATCATGCCGATCCCCGCACCAGGTGCAGATGTTCGGGGCCGGCCTTGGGGTCGGCCAGGCTGAAGCGCCTGCCGTGCTGCAGCGACGGCACGGTCTTGCGCGCGGTCTCGACTTTGGCCGGATCGATCTTGGCCATGAACACGCCGGTCTCGGTGGCGCCGCCCTCGGCGAGCACCTCGCCCCAGGGATCGACGATCAGCGAGTGGCCGTAGCTCTGGCGCTTGCTCTCATGGGTGCCGGCCTGGGCTGCTGCGAACACGAAGCAGCCGTTCTCGATGGCGCGGGCGCGCAGCAGCGTATGCCAATGCGCCTCGCCGGTTCGTACCGTGAAGGCGGAGGGCACCGTGAGGAACGAGGCGCCGGCTTCGGCGAGCGCGCGGTACAGCGCCGGAAACCGCAAATCGTAGCAGATCGTCAGCCCGATCCGGCCCCAGGGCAGGTCGGCGATCACGGCGGTCTCGCCCGGCTGGTAGTTGGCGGATTCGCGGTAGCTCTCCCCGCCCGGCAGATCGATGTCGAACATGTGGATCTTGTCGTAACATGCGATCACCGCGCCATTCGGTCCGATCAGGAACGAGCGGTTGACCGCCCGCTCCGGCGTGGCGCGCAACGCCAATGAGCCGATA
>DATNMT010000309.1:0-2883 GCA_035602495.1 Bradyrhizobium sp. | reverse complement strand
CGAGACCTTCAGCGTCCCGGTGCGTTTCGTACCGCGGCCGCCGCTGACGCGCACACGATCGGGCGCGATCTCCTCGACTTTCACCTGCGAGAAATCCGCCACCACATCGGGCTGGATGTATTGTCGGGGGTCATGCACCTCGTAAAGCAACTGTTCCTTGCAGGTCTGCGCGGTCACCGCGCCGCCGGAGCCCGCCACCTTGGTGATCACGAGCGCACCGTCCTCGCCGATTTCGCCGATGGGAAAGCCGAGCCGCGCCAGGTCGGGAATGTCCTTGATGCCGGGATCGGCGAAATAGCCGCCGGTGATCTGGCCGGCGCATTCGAGCAGATGGCCTGCGACGGTGCCCTGCCCCAGCAAATTCCAGTCATCCATCGCCCAGCCGAAGGCGTGGATCATCGGCGCCAGGAACAGCGCGGGATCGGACGCCCGCCCGGTGATCACGACATCGGCGCCGGCGGAGAGCGCCTGCGCCATCGGCTCGGCGCCCAGATAGGCGTTGGCCGACAACAGCCGGTTGCCGAGCTGCTTGATCGTGCCGTCGAACTCCATGATCGGCAGATCGCCGTCCTTGCAGGCATCGAGTACATCGTCGCCGATCACGGCGGCGATCTTGAGCTGCGAAAGTCCAAGCGATTTTGCGATCTCGGCGGTCTTGCGGGCAGCGGCGAGCGGATTGGCGGCACCCATATTGGTAACGATTTTGATCCCTTTGGATGCGCAAACCGGCAGCACCGCGCGCATCCGCTCCTCCAGCAGCGGATCGTAACCGCTGTCCGGATGCTTCATCCGCGCCTGCTGCGCCAGCGCTACCGTGCGCTCGCCGAGGCACTCGAACACCAGGTACTGGATGTCGCCCTTCTCGGCGAGTTCGACCGCGGGCTCGATGCGGTCGCCCGAATAGCCGGCACCTGATCCTATGCGTATGGTCCGCACACCCTCTCCTCCTGGACGGCGCCAAATCCTTTTGGTGACGCGGCTACGCCACTGACGCTGCCCGCGATGCCGAATACCCTAGCGCGGGAGATCGAACGCATACAAGCGCCCCGGACCGCGCAAATAGCGCGTGTGCCGGAATACGCGGCATGCGCAGGTCTTGCTGGACCGTTGACGCGGGATAGTCAATTGTCGCATCAAGATCGCAACAACCGGGCCTGGCGGCCCGATCTCCCGGGAGGCAATGACCGACATGGCTGAGCCAGCGCGCGCCAAACCCAGACCGACGCCGGAGACCCAGCATTTCTGGGACGGCACGCAGGCCGGCGAACTGCGCCTGCAGCGCTGCGACGCCTGCGCCAACGTGTATTTTCCGCCGCGCCCGTTCTGCCCTTCCTGCGCCTCGCGCAAAGTCAGCGTGTTCAAGGCCAGCGGCAAGGCAAAACTTTACAGCTACGTGATCCATCACCGCCCGGTGCCCGGCTTCACGCCGCCTTACGCCATCGCGGTGGTGGAGCTCGATGAAGGGCCGCGCATGATGAGCAATATCGTCGAGTGCCCGCAGACGCCGGAGGCGCTCGAACTCGACATGAAGCTGGAAGTCGCGTTCGAAAAGCTCGACGACAAGATCACCCTTCCACTGTTCCGCCCGGCGAAGGGTTAAGAATCATGCGCAGAAATCAGGTTGCCGTCGTCGGCGCGGCCGAGACCACCGAGCTCGGCGTTATTCCCGACGCCTCGCAGATCCAGCTGCATGCGGACGCGGCGCTGAACGCCATCGCCGATGCCGGCCTGAAACTGTCGGACATCGATGGTTTTGCTACCGCCGTCGAGACGCCGCAGCAGATCGCGCATTATCTCGGCATTACGCCGACCTGGGTCGACGGCACCTCGGTCGGCGGCTGTTCGTTCATGCTGCATGTCCGCCACGCCGCGGCCGCGATCGAGGCTGGGTTGTGCAAGACCGTTCTGATAACGCATGCCGAAAGCGGCAAGTCGAACATCGGCCGCACCCCACGCATGATCGGCCCCGACAGCCTGAACGGCCAGTTCGAATTGCCCTACGGCGTGTCGACGCCGGCCAGCATGTTCCCGATTCCGGTGCTGCGCTACATGAAGACCCACGGCATCACGCACGAGCAGATTGCCATGGTCGCGGTAGTGCAGCGCGAATGGGCGGCGAAGAATCCCCGCGCCACCATGAAGGCCCCGATCACGGTTGAAGACGTGCTGAACTCGCGGATGATCGCTTATCCGTTCCGCATTCTGCAATGCTGCCTCGTCACCGACGGCGGCGGCGCGCTGATCCTGACCTCCGCGGACCGTGCCAAGGACTTTCCGGGAAGGCCGGTCTATATCCTCGGCACCGGCGAGAGCGTGGAGACGCCGATGGTCAGCCAGATGCAGACCTTTGACAGCTCGCGCGCCTTCAAGGTCGCGGGGCCGCTGGCCTTCCGGGAGGCCGGCATCGCGCACAAGGATGTCGATCACCTGATGATCTACGACGCGTTCGCGCATCTGCCGCTCTACGGCCTCGGCGATCTCGGCTTCATGCCGCATGAAGAAACCGGCAAGTTCATCGCCGACGGCAATACCCGCGCCGGCGGCAAACTGCCGCTCAACACCAATGGCGGCGGCTTGAGCTATATGCATTCCGGCATGTACGGCATGTACGCGCTGCAGGAGAGCGTGCGGCAGATGCGCGGCATCGCCCCGGCGCAGGTTCAGGGGGCGAAGATCTCGGTCTGCCACGGCGTCGGCGGCATGTTCGCCGCGAGCGGAACGATTATTTTTACGAACGAAAGATGAGCATCCGGGGGGCGAGAGGCAACGCTCTTCACGCTCCCTCTCCCCGCAAGCAGGGCGAGGTAACCAAAAACGAACAGCTCGGGAGAGAATACCCATGGCCAGCACAAAATCACTCGACGGCAAATCCATCATCGTCAC
>DATNMT010000307.1:0-5173 GCA_035602495.1 Bradyrhizobium sp. | reverse complement strand
GCGAGGCATCGCCGAGCGGCTGGATGAATTCGATCTTGGTATTGGGCAGAGTCACGAACACGGTGATGACGCCGTGCTCGGGCAGCGGCACCGCCTTCGAGATATCGGCGCCGAACGCCGCGCCATAGATCTTGGCGGCCTTCTCGGCGTCCTTGACCGCGATCGCCACATGATTGAGCCGGCCCAGCATGGCACTCCTCCCCGCTTACACCGTCAGAACGTGAACCAGGCAGAGCGGCTTCTTGCCCCACTGCTCGCCGATTGACGCGCGCACCGCCCGCCGCACCGACTCCGCCAGCGCGTCGGGATCGCGGCGCCGCGCCCTCGGCAGACCCTCCACCGTCGACACCACCACGTCGAACACGATCTCGTCGATGATCTCTCCGGCGGTATTCTTCTCGGGGATGCCGACCAGATCAACCTCGGGATCGTCGGCGAGTTCGCCTTTTTCGGTCATGGCGACGGCGACGAAGGCACAGCCGGCAAACGCCAGCCGGCGGCGCTCCACCACGGCGCGCGACTTGGAATCCTCCAGGATCGAGCCGTCCTTGTAGAGCCGCCCCGACGGCAGTTGCTCGATGATGCCGGGATCGCCGGGCCCGAGCTTCACCAGATCGCCATTGCGGCAGATCAGGGTCTTCGGCACGCCGGCGGCCCGCGCCAGCTTGGCGTGCTCGAACAGATGCAGCGCCTCGCCATGCACGGGGATCAGCAATTGCGGCCGCACCCATGAAATCATGTCGCGCAGTTCGTCGCGGCGCGGATGGCCGGAGACATGCACGAGATGGGTGCGGTCGGTAATCACCTCGATGCCCTGCTTGATCAGGCCATTGATGATGGCGCCGACCGCCTTCTCGTTGCCGGGGATGGTGCGCGAGGAAAAGATCACGCAGTCGCCCTTGTTCAGCGTCACTTCCGGATGATCGTCATTGGCGATCCGCGCCAGCGCCGCGCGCGGCTCGCCCTGGCTGCCGGTGCACAGCGCGAGCACCTTGTCAGGCGGAAAATGGCCGTAGAGGTCGGCGCCCCGGAAATTCTGCACGCCGTCGAGAAAGCCGGTCTCGCGCGCCACCTGCACGACGCGTTCCATGGCGCGGCCGACCACCACCACCTCCCGGCCGGCGGCCTTGGCCGCGTCCGCGACCGCGCGCAGCCGGGCCACGTTGGAGGCAAAGGTGGTCACCGCCACGCGCCCCTTGGCACCCTTCACCAGCTCGATGATGGTCTTGGCCACCTCGGCTTCGGAGGGCGAGCGCCCTTCCCGCACCGCATTGGTGGAATCGCCGATCAGCGCCAGCACGCCGGCGTCGCCAAGCTCGCGTAGCCGCCGCTCGTCGGTTGGCTGGCCGATGATCGGCGTCGGGTCGATCTTCCAGTCGCCGGTGTGCAGCACGGTGCCGGCGGAAGTCTGGATCGCCAGCGCGTGCGACTCGGGAATCGAATGCGCGACCGGGATGAATTCGACATTGAACGGCCCGAGATCGATGCGGCCGCCGGATCGTACCACCGTGACCGGAATTTTCGGCGGGTTGCGCTCGGAGGCGCATTTGGCCGCGAACAGGGCCGCGCTGAATTGGGTGGCGTAGATCGGGCACTTCAGCTTCGGCCAGAGGTCGATGATGGCGCCGAAATGATCTTCGTGGGCGTGGGTGAGTACCAGCCCGATCAGGTTCTTGCGCTCTTTTTCGAGGAAGCTGATGTCGGGCATGATCAAATCGATGCCGGGCAGATGCTCCTCGTCGCCAAAGGACACCCCGAGGTCGACCGCGAGCCACGCGCGCTGGTGGCGGTTGCCGAGCCCATAGATCGACAGGTTCATGCCGATCTCGCCGACGCCGCCGAGCGGCGCAAAGGTCAGTTCGTCCGGGCGCGCCATCAGGCCGCCCCCGCCGACTTGGCCGAGCCGAAATAGACGTCGCCGGCCGAGATCGGAACCCGCGCTCCGGCCGCCGTCCTGACGATCATGCAGCCGGCCTCATCGATACCGTCGAATGTGCCCTCGACGCTGGCGCCGCCGGTGTGAATTGCGACCGGCTGACCAAGCCCGGCGGCGCGCTCCAGCCAGAGCCTGCGGATTTCGCCAAAGCCGCGTCCCCGGTCCCAGATGCCGCGGAAATCCGCCCAGGCGTCCGAAAGCTCGGCGAACAACTCTTCCGCGCCGATTTCGACGCCCAACGCCCTCAGCGAGGTCGCAGGCGTCGGCGTACCCTCCGGCGCGGCCACCACATTGGTGCCGATGCCGACCACCACGGCCAGCCGATCCTCGGCCACCGCTTCCGCTTCCAGCAGGATGCCGGCGAGCTTTTGCCTTCCTGCCAGCACGTCGTTGGGCCATTTCAGCGAAAAAATCATCTCATCCGATCCCGCCGCTCGCAGCGATGCTTCCAGGCTCACCCGGCGCAATGCCGTCTCCAGGGCCAAGCCTGCGGCAAAGCCCAGCGTCGCCGCGACCGCGGGCGACACGTCGATGACTTCGAGGATGCTGCTGGCGAGATTACCACGCGGCGCGATCCAGGGGCGATGCCGACGCCCGCGTCCCGCGGTCTGCTCCGAGGTGACAAACCAGATCGGTCCGCCCTCGCCGGCTCGCGCGCGCGCCAGCGCTTCCGCGTTGGTCGAGCCGATCTGGTCGAAGGCAGCGAGCCGGTACCCGGCCGAGTTGGCTCGTGGACCGAGCGTGAATGCCATTTAAAAAAGCGACTTGGCGGCTGCGGTCGCGACACTGACCAGCGGCCCCGGATGAACGAAGAAGAAGATGTTGAAGAGGCCCGCGACGGCCAGCACCGTCCGCAGTTCCATGCGCATCGGATCGAGTTTCGCCAGCGGCTCGTCGAAATACATCACCTTGATGATGGTGAGATAGTAGTAGGCCCCCACCACGCTGGTCACCACGCCGACGACGGCGAGCGTGAACAATCCGGCCTTGATCGCCGCCACGAACACATACCATTTTGCGAAGAAGCCGGCGAGCGGCGGAATGCCGGCCAGCGAAAACAGCAGCATCGCGAAAAAGAACGCCAAAAGCGGATTGGTGCGCGACAACCCGGAGAAGTCGCTGATGTTTTCGAAATGCTGGCCATTGCGCTTCATGGTCAGGATGACCGCGAAGGAGCCGAGCGTCATCGCGACATAGATGGAGATATAGACCAGAACGCCCTGCGCGCCCTCCGCCGTGCCGGCGGCGAGCCCGACCAGCGCAAAACCCATATGGCCGATCGAGGAATAGGCCATCAGCCGCTTGATGTTCTTCTGCCCGATGGCGGCGAACGAGCCCAGCGCCATCGAGGCGATCGCCACGAACACCACGATCTGCTGCCACTGCGAGACAACGCCGGGGAATGCAGTCAGCGCCACGCGGGTAAACACCGCCAGCGCCGCGACTTTCGGCGCGGAGGCAAAGAACGCGGTGACCGGCGTCGGCGCGCCCTCATAGACGTCGGGCGTCCACATGTGGAACGGCACCGCCGAAATCTTGAAGCAAAGCCCGGCGAGCAGGAACACGATCCCGAACACGATCCCGACGCTGCCGGTCTTCACCGCCGCCGCGACGCCGGCGAAGCTGACGGTTCCGGTAAACCCGTAGATCAGGGAGGCGCCGTACAGCAGCATCCCCGACGACAACGCGCCCAGTACAAAATATTTCAGGCCGGCCTCGGTCGATTTGGCGTTGTCGCGATTGCTCGCCGCGACCACGTAAAGCGCGAGGCTCATCAGCTCGAGCCCGAGATAGAGCATGATCAGGTCGCCGGCCGAGATCAGCACCATCATGCCGAGCGTCGAAAGCAGCACCAGGATCGAATATTCAAAGATGCGCCGCGACGGATCGGCGAGGTATTCGGCCGACAGAACCAGCGTCGCGGCCGAGCCGATCAAGGCCAGTATCTTCAGGAAGCGGGCAAAATCGTCGACAATAAAACTGCCGCCGAAGGTCATGAGCTTGCCGGCCGGCAGCCACAGCTCCAATGCGCCGGTCAGTACCAGCAGGCCAACCGCCAGCGCCGTGACGAGCCCGGTGGCGGTCTCCGCCCCTCGATAGGCCCCGATCATCAGGAGCACCATTGCGCCCGCCGCCAGCACCAGCTCCGGCAGCACGGGCAGCAACTGATAACCTGCACTCTCAAAGCTCATCGTCTTGCTTTCACTGCAGCAGTGCGGCGGCCTTAACGGCCGTCACTGCGGTATTGTAATTGTTGACGAGTTGCTGCACCGACGAAGCCGACATGTCGAGCACTGGTTTCGGGTAGAACCCGAACAGGATGGTAAGCGCGACCAGCGGAATCAGCGTCACACATTCGCGCAAGGTCAGATCCTTGATCCCCGCCAGCGATGGCTTCAGCACGCCGAAGATCACCTTGCGATAGAGCCACAGCGCATAGGCCGCCGACAGGATCACGCCCGTGGTAGCAAAGGTGGCGGTCGGGATCGACACCTTGAAGGTGCCGATCAGCGTCATGAACTCGCCGATGAAACCGGAAGTGCCGGGCAGCCCGATATTGGCCATGGTGAAGACCATGAACACCAGCGCGTAAAGCGGCATGCGGTTGACCAGCCCGCCATAGGCGGCGATCTCTCGCGTATGCATGCGGTCGTAGACGATGCCGACGCAGAGGAACAGCGCGCCCGACACGATGCCGTGCGACACCATCTGGAACACGCCGCCGGCGACGCCCTGGGTGGTGCCGGCGAAGATGCCCATGGTGACAAAACCCATATGGGCGACCGACGAATAGGCGATCAGCTTCTTGATGTCTTCCTGCATCAAGGCCACCAGCGAGGTGTAGATGATGGCGATGACCGAGAGCGAGAAGATCAGCGGCGCGAAATCGTGCGAGGCCATCGGGAACATCGGCAGCGAAAAGCGCAGGAAGCCGTAGCCGCCCATCTTCAGCAGGATCGCGGCCAGGATCACCGAGCCTGCGGTCGGCGCTTCCACATGGGCGTCGGGCAGCCAGGTGTGCACCGGCCACATCGGCATCTTCACCGCAAAGGAAGCGAAGAAAGCCAGCCACGCCCAGGTCTGCAAGCTGCGCGGCACCGCGGTGTGCATCAAGGTCGGAATGTCGGTGGTGCCGGCATTCCAGTACAACGCCATGATCGCCAGCAGCATCAGGACCGAGCCGAGCAGCGTATAGAGGAAGAACTTGAAACTCGCATAGACCCGGCGCGGGCCGCC
>DATNMT010000296.1:0-4523 GCA_035602495.1 Bradyrhizobium sp. | reverse complement strand
GCAGCTGAAAAATATGCTTCGACGTATCCATTCCAATGCGGATAATCTGGTCCACGGACGGCTCCCTTGTCTGAGATTTGCACAACCTCATTCTGGCACAACTGATGCCGTAGGGGGCCGTCCACCCCATCAACCACAGGTATATGTGGTTACATCGCCTGTCGCTCCAGCGATGCCCAATCGATCCGCCGGTGGTTATGGGTCCCTGCTTTCGCAGGGACGACAACTAAATCGCCAGCACGTGATCGTCGATCTCGGCGATCTTGTTGACGCCGCACAGGCCCATGGTGACGTTGAGCTCGTTGGCGATCAGGTCGATCGCCTTCGCCGCGCCGGGGCCGCCGAAGGCGCCGAGGCCGTAAACGTAGGCGCGGCCGATCATGCAGGACTTGGCGCCGAGCGCGAGCGCGCGCATCACGTCCTGGCCCGAGCGGATGCCGCCGTCGAACAGCACTTCCATCTTCGAGCCGACGGCGTCGGCGATCTCCGGCAGCGCCTCGATCGACGACGGCGCGCCGTCGAGTTGCCGGCCGCCATGGTTGGAGACCACCAGCGCCTGTGCGCCGGTCTTCGCCGCCTCCTCGGCATCCTCGACGTCGAGGATACCCTTGAGCACCAACTTGCCGGGCCAGATGCTGCGGATCCACTCGACATCCTTCCAGTTCAGCGTGGTGTCGAACTGCGAAGCGGTCCATGCCGATAGCGCGGTGATGTCGTCGGTGCCCTTGAGGTGACCGACCAGATTGCCGAAGGTGCGGCGCTTGCCGCGCAGCACGCCGGCGACCCAGGCCGGCTTGGTGGCGAAATCGTAAAACTTCGACAGCGTCCATTCCGGCGGCACCGTCATGCCGTTCTTGATGTCCTGATGACGTTGCCCGATCACCTGCAGGTCGACGGTCAAGACCAGCGCGCCGCATTTGGCCGCGATCGCGCGCTCGATCAGCGCCTTGATGAAGCCGCGGTCCTTCATGACGTAAAGCTGAAACCAGAACGGCTTTTCGACATTGGCGGCGACGTCCTCGATCGAACAGATCGACATCGTGCTCAGGGTGAAAGGAATGCCCGCGGCCTGCGCCGCGCGGCAGGCGACGATTTCGCCGTCGCCATGTTGCATGCCCAACAGTCCGACCGGCGCCAGAATGAGCGGCAGCGCCGCGGGCTCGCCGAGAATCGTGGTCGAGAGATCGCGCTTCGACACATCGACCAGGATGCGCTGGCGGAATTTGATCGCCTGCAGATCGTCGCGGTTGGCGCGCAGCGTGTCCTCGGAATAGGAGCCGCGATCGGCATAGTCGAAAAATGCCTTCGGCACCTTTCGCATATGAACCTGGCGCAGATCCTCGATGCAGGTGATGTGCTTCATGAACGTTCCAAAGCCCTTCTGGTCTTTTGCCTTCTTGTATTTTCGCTTTCGTTGTTCATCTAGCACGCTTGGGCCCCCCGCAAAATCGCTTGGCGGGACGGGCGGCCACCCAGGAGAGCATCCATGACCGGACCACGCTCTGACCGCAAAAACGCCGATGGCGCGGAGAAACGCCAGCTCGATCGCGCCCTGGACGAGGGGCTGGAAGAGACCTTTCCGGGCTCGGACCCGGTCAACGTCATCCAGCCGCCGCCGTCAAAAGGCGACCAACACGTCAAGCGCAAGGATTGACGCTGGAACCGCATCCGGTTCCGCGCACGGCATAATTCCAGCGTTAACAATATGTTAAGCGCTCAGAGCCGGTCCGGCCCCCGGTAATGATTCATCATATTTTTTGAAGCCATTTTAGCGCCGGAGGCTTATAACCCTCTACACGCTATGATGGCGGGCGTTCGAGGCTTCTTGCCGGGTGGCGTAGAAGAATCTTCGATAGCGCTGGGGGATGCATGAGCCGCAAATATTTCGGGACCGACGGGATTCGGGGCCGAGCCAATGGTCTGATCACGCCGGAGCTCGCGCTCAAGGTAGGCCAGGCGGCTGGCCTCGTATTCCAGCGCGGCGAGCATCGGCATCGCGTCGTCATCGGCAAGGACACCCGGCTTTCGGGTTACATGATCGAATACGCGATGGTGGCCGGCTTCACCTCGGTCGGCATGGACGTGCTGCTGCTCGGCCCGATGCCGACGCCGGCGGTGGCGATGCTGACCAAGTCGATGCGCGCCGATCTCGGCGTGATGATTTCAGCCTCCCATAACCTGTTCGAGGACAACGGCATCAAGCTGTTCGGCCCGCAGGGTTTCAAGCTTTCCGACGACGTCGAGAAGCAGATCGAGCAATTGCTCGATGAATCGCTCGACAAGAGACTGGCGCAGAGCGCCAGCCTCGGGCGCGCCCGCCGCATCGACGGCGTCCACGACCGCTACATCGAATTCGCCAAGCGCACGCTGCCGCGCGACCTCAGCCTCGACGGCCTGCGCGTGGTGATCGATTGCGCCAACGGCGCGGCCTACAAGGTGGTGCCGGAAGCTTTGTGGGAATTGGGCGCCGACGTGGTTCCGATCGGCGTCGATCCCGACGGCTTCAACATCAACAAGGAATGCGGTTCGACCTCGCCTGAAGCGCTCTCCCGCAAGGTGCGCGAGATGCGCGCCGACATCGGCATCGCGCTCGACGGCGACGCCGACCGGGTCATCCTGGTCGACGAACGCGGTCACCTCGTCGATGGCGACCAGTTGCTCGCGGTGATCGCGCAAAGCTGGAAGGAAGACGGCCGGCTGTCCAGGCCGGGCGTCGTCTCGACCGTGATGTCGAATCTCGGATTGGAGCGCTTCCTCGAAGGTATCGGGATCGAGCTGCTGCGCACGCCGGTCGGCGACCGCTATGTGCTGGAGCGGATGCTGAGCGGCGGCTACAATCTCGGCGGCGAACCCTCCGGCCATATCATCCTGTCGGACTACACCACGACCGGCGACGGCTTTGTCGCCGCGCTGCAGGTGCTGGCGGTGGTGCAAAAGCTTCGCCGCCCGGTATCGGAAGTCTGCCGCCGCTTCGATCCGCTGCCGCAGATCCTGAAGAACGTGCGTTACCGCAGCGGCAAGCCGCTCGACGACGCCGAGGTCAAATCGGCGATCGACGCCGGCGAAAGGCGCCTCAACGGCCATGGCCGGCTGCTGGTCCGCTCCTCCGGCACCGAGCCCGTGATCCGGGTGATGGGCGAGGGCGACGACCGCATCCTGGTCGAGGAAGTGGTCGATCACATCGTCACCGCGCTCGGCCAGGCGGCGGCGTAAGCGCGGCCAATTGCATCGCAGCCATTTTTTATTGGCGGTGGTCGGCCTGGCGCCGCCATCGTAGGAAACGCCTGTAGCCCCGCGAATCTTCCGGAAGCCGTCCCTTGAACAAGTCCGTCGTCGTCTCCGAAGAAGCACTGGTCGCGCCGGTGACCGTGCCGGATGCGACGCCGCCGTCGGTCGCGAAGGCGGCAGGCCCGGCCTATGTGGTGCTGGTCGGAATCAGCTTCTCGCATTTCCTCAACGACACCATGCAATCGCTGATCGCGTCGATCTATCCGATCCTTAAAGCGAGCTACGCGCTCGACTTCGCGCAGATCGGAATGATCACGCTGGCATTCCAGTTCACCGCGTCGCTGCTGCAGCCGGTGGTCGGCCATTTCACCGACAAGAAGGCGCAGCCGTTCTCGCTTGCCGTCGGCATGGGATCGACCTTCTTCGGATTGCTGCTGCTCAGCGCCGCCAATCATTACGGAACGATCCTGGTCGCGGCGGCGCTGGTCGGCCTGGGGTCGGCGGTGTTTCATCCGGAGTCGGCGCGCATCGCCCGCCTGGCCTCGGGTGGCCGCTACGGCTTTGCGCAATCGGTGTTCCAGCTCGGTGGCAGCTTCGGTACCTCGATGGGCCCGGTGCTGGCGGCGTTGATCGTGGTGCCCTTCGGCCAGCCCAGCATCGCCTGGTTCTCGACCATCGCGTTTCTCGCGATCGTCATCCTGTGGCGGATCGGTCAGTGGTACAGGCCGCAGATCACGGCCAGGAGGGCCGCGCCGGTCGATCCGCATCCGGACGCCCCGAGCCCGCGCCGCGTTGTCTTCGCGATCGCGGTGCTGATGGCGCTGTTGTTCTCCAAGCAGCTCTACGTCTCGAGCCTGTCGAGCTATTACATTTTCTATCTGATCGACCGGTTCGGCGTCTCGACCCAGACGGCGCAGATCTATCTCTTCATCTTCCTCGCCGCCAATGCGGTCGGCGCATTCCTCGGTGGTCCGCTGGGTGACCGCTTCGGCCGCAAGATCGTGATCTGGTTCTCGATTCTGGGCGCGCTGCCGTTCACGCTGGCATTGCCTTACGTCGGGCTTGGAATGAGCGCGGTGCTGACCGTATTCATCGGCCTCATCATCTCCTCGACGACGTCGTCGATCATCGTGTTCGCGCAGGAATTGGTGCCGCACCGGTTCGGGATGATCTCCGGCGTGTTCTTCGGCGTTGCGTTCGGCATCGGTGGACTTGGCGCTGCGGTTCTCGGCAAACTCGCTGATCACACCAGCATCGCTTTCGTGTATCAGATCTGTTCGTTCCTGCCGGCGATC
>DATNMT010000294.1:0-31708 GCA_035602495.1 Bradyrhizobium sp. | reverse complement strand
CCGACCCCTCCCCGCCGCTTTGCGGGGGGAGGGGGGAGCAAAAGTAGCCGTCGCAACGGCAAGCTGTTTGAAATCTGAATCAGGAGGAACTGACGATTTGCCGACGCGCCTTGGGTCGCACGGCCTTGCGCAGCTAGTCGGAATCGTTGCTCGCGACTGGCGGCGATCGCAGCTTCACCCGTTTGATGGTGCCGGAAAATGTCAGCAGCGGCCGCTCGCCGCTTTTCAGGATGCCGCGCAAAAAGATCAGCGAACCGCCGGCGCGGGTGATTTCGCCGGTGCCTTCGACCAGTTCGCCCTCGCGCGCGGCATCGAGGAATTCGCAGGCAAACGACACCGTCACCGCCGGCCCCTTCAGCACGGGCCCCGCGATGGCGAACAGGCAATAGTCCGCGAACGACATGAAGGCGCCGCCATGAACGTTGTGCTGGCTGCCGTTGAGATGCTTGCTCTCGACCCGGAAGGCGCAGCGGATTTGGCCGTCGTCCTCCATGCGGTGGTAGAACGGGCCGTTGTGGGTCTCGAAATTGTCGCGCTTCCAGGTGAGCCAATCCTTGAACTCGCCCTCGGTTTCGACGTTCAGGTCGGTGCGCTTGAGGAATGCGGCTTTGGTCAGTTCGTCCACGCGACGGGCCTTGGTTTGAGATGTCCGAACCCTTAAATCCGATCCATCCCGGATGTGCAAACCCGGCAACGGCAGCAAAGCTATGGACAGCGCGAAAATGGGCCATAAAAGGCCTTTTCTGCCCTGTCCGATCTCCCTAATAAGGCCTCATGAACCAGCCGCAAATCACCCCCGAACTCGTCGCCAGCCATGGCCTGAAGCCGGACGAATACGAGCGAATTCTAAAACTGATCGGCCGGATCCCGACCTTCACCGAGCTTGGGATTTTCTCGGCGATGTGGAACGAGCACTGCTCGTACAAATCCTCGCGGATCCATTTGCGCGGTTTGCCGACCAAGGCCCCCTGGGTGATCCAGGGGCCGGGCGAGAATGCCGGCGTGATCGACATCGGCGACGGCCAGGCGGTCGTGTTCAAGATGGAGAGCCACAACCATCCGAGCTACATCGAGCCGTATCAGGGCGCGACCACCGGCGTCGGCGGCATTTTGCGCGATGTGTTCACGATGGGGGCGCGGCCGATCGCCTGCCTGAATGCGCTGTCCTTTGGCGCGCCGGAGCATCCGAAAACCCGGCACCTGGTGTCGGGCGTGGTCGCCGGCGTCGGCGGCTACGGCAATTCGTTCGGGGTGCCGACCGTCGGCGGGCAGGTCCGTTTCCACACCCGCTATGACGGCAACATCCTGGTCAATGCGATGGCCGTAGGCCTTGCCGAAACGACCAAGATTTTTTACGCGGCCGCCTCCGGCGTGAACATGCCGATCGTCTATCTCGGCTCCAAGACCGGGCGCGACGGCATTCACGGCGCCTCGATGGCGTCGGCCGAATTCGACGACGATTCGGCCGAGAAGCGCCCGACCGTGCAGGTCGGCGATCCCTTCGCGGAAAAACTGCTGCTGGAAGCCTGTCTCGAAATCATGGCAGCCGATTGCGTGATCGCGATCCAGGACATGGGCGCGGCGGGCCTGACCTGTTCGGCGGTCGAGATGGGCGCCAAGGGCGATCTCGGCGTCGATCTCGATCTCGGCCGCGTCCCGACCCGCGAGACCGGCATGAGCGCCTACGAGATGATGCTGTCGGAAAGCCAGGAGCGCATGCTCATGGTGCTGAAGCCGGAGAAGGAACAAGAAGCCGAGGCGATCTTCCGCAAATGGGGGCTGGATTTCGCCGTGGTCGGCTACACCACGCCGAGCAAACGCTTTGTGGTGAAACACGGCGGTGACGTGATGGCGGATCTGCCCATCAAGGAACTGGGCGAAGAAGCCCCGCTGTACGACCGGCCGCACGTGGCTGCGCCGCCGCTGCCGGTGATCCACGCCCGCGACGTGGAAGCGCCGATGGGAATTTCGGCGGCGCTGGAAAAACTGATCGCGACGCCCGAGCTGTGCTCGAAGCGCTGGGTCTGGGAGCAATACGACCACGTCATTTTGGGCAATACCTTGCAGCGTCCCGGCGGCGATGCCGCCGTGGTGCGGGTGCAGGACGGGCCGAAGGGACTGGCGCTGACGGTTGACGTCACGCCACGCTATTGCGAGGCCGACCCGGTCGAGGGCGGCAAGCAGGCGGTGGCGGAGGCCTGGCGCAACATCACCGCGGTCGGCGGCCGGCCGCTCGCGATCACCGACAATCTCAATTTCGGCAATCCGGAGCGGCCCGAAATCATGGGCCAGTTCGTCGGCTGCCTGAAGGGCATTTCCGAAGCCTGCCGCGCGCTCGACTTCCCGGTCGTCTCCGGCAACGTCTCGCTCTACAACGAGACCAATGGCCGCGGCATTTTGCCGACGCCCTCGATCGGCGGCGTCGGCCTGCTCGACGATTTCACCAAATCCGCCACGCTCGCCTTCAAGGCCGAGGGCGAGGCGATTCTGCTGATCGGCGAGACCCGTGGCTGGCTCGGGCAGTCGGTTTATCTGCGCGACATCTGCGGCCGCGAAGAGGGCGCGCCGCCGCCGGTCGATCTCGCGGCTGAAAAACGCAACGGCGACGTGGTGCGCGGCATGATCCACGCCGGCACCGCGACCGCGGCGCACGACGTGTCGGACGGCGGGCTGTTGGTCGCGCTCGCCGAGATGGCGATGGCAAGTGGCATCGGCGCGGAGCTGTTGGCGGCGCCGGCCGCGATCGTGCCGCATGCGTACTGGTTCGGCGAAGACCAGGCGCGTTACCTCGTGACGGTGCGCGCCGAAGACGCCGGGCGGGTGCTCGCGAAAATGAAGGGCGCCGAGGTGCCCTGCGTTCGCATCGGCACCACCGGCGGCGAGACCATCGCGATCGCCGGCGAGACGCCGGTTCCGGTCGCCTCGCTCAAAACCGGCTTCGAGGGCTGGTTTCCGGCATATATGAACGGGAAGGGGTGAAAAACGGCCGCTTGTCCCCCTCGAATTCCGGCACTAATTGTGCTACATTGTAGCCCAAGGAGATGACCCAATGACCAATACCGTTGTCAGGGCTCGGATCGATCAGCGTGTGAAGGAGGAGGCCGCCGCCGTACTGGCCACCATCGGCCTTACCGTATCCGACGCCTTCCGTTTGATGATGATGCGCATCGCCAAGGATAAGGCTTTGCCCTTCGAGCCTCTGGTTCCCAATGCCGAAACGATCGAAGCGATGAGGGCCGCACGAAAGGGCGATGTGGTAACTGTCGATTCGACTGATGCGTTAATCGCGAGCCTCAATGAGGGCGATTAAGTATACCAACCGCTTCAAGCGAGACTATCGACGCGAAAAATCCGGCGTTCTCGGCAAAAAACTGGATACTCTGCTCCGGGAGGCAATCGATATTCTGATCGAAGACATGCCGCTGCCCCCCTCGCTATGTGGACCATCCACTGGCTGGTGAATGGAAAGATCACCGCGACTGCCACATTCGGCCCGATCTAATTCTTATTTATCGCAAGCCCGACGCTGAAAGTCTCGAGCTTGTGCGCCTTGGCTCTCACAGCGAGTTGGTCTCCAGGCGATGCGCTCACAGAACATGCGTCGCGCCTGGCATTTTGCGCAGCGTGGCGGTCGCAGCCCAGCTTGCCGCCAGCGTCAGCACGAAGACGATGACCGCCTTGATGATCGCGGTGAGCTGCGGCACCGGGCTGAGCGAAATATCGTACAGCGCATATTGCAGCCACAGCACCGGGGCGTAGTGGATCAGGTAGATGCCGTAAGCGCTGTCGCGCAGGGGATCGAAAATGCTCGATCCGTCATTGGAAAAGCGCAGGAACAGCGCCAGGACGTTGAAGGTCTGCGCCGCGCTGTAGCACACGAACGCCAGCGCATAGGCGATTTCCCACCATGGCGGCTGATAATTGACGTCGGGCAGCACCGAATGCTTGACGTAGATCAGCGCGAGGATGGCGCCGTAGGTCGCGATCGTTGCCGCAAGCCACACCGGCCATCGCCGCGCCAGCCCGCCATCGGCGGCGAGCAGGCCCTTGTCGAACGGAACCGCGCCGATGCCGACGCCGGCGAAGAAATACAACAGATAAAGCAGGATGCGGCTGGCCTGAACCGCGACCGGGCCGGCCGTGAACCAGCGCGACGCGCCGAAGTAGAGCACCGCCGGCACATAGGCGACGATCGAGGCGATCAACAGCGCCCAGAAGAACACTCCGGGCTGCGCGTAGCTCCTGAGCGACAACCGCCCGATGGCTTCGACGAGACCGGGCGCGGCGCGGTACACGATCGCCGCGATCACATCGAGCGCCAGCAACACCCAGACGAACCAGGCCGGTCCACTCGGCCAGGGGCCGACGGTCGCCATATTCCACCAGAAGGCGGTGAAGCCGATCTCGGGGTGATAGCGCAGCGATACCGCGTAATAGGCCACCGGCATCAGGATCAGCGCGCAGACCGCGAAAGGCAGGCCAAGCCGCCAGCAGCGGTCGCGCAGGAACCAGCCGGTGCCCTTGCGCCGCAGGCTCGGCCAGACGAACAGCCCCGACAGGAAGTACATCGCCGCCATGAAGAAGCTGTCGTTGAACACCACCACGCAGTCGAAGCCGAGGAACGACTGGGTGTCGGTATGGCCGAAATGGGTATAGGCGATCACCGAATGGTGGATCAGCACCAGCATGGTGATGAAGGTGCGGGCGCGGTCCAGCGCGGCGTTGCGGGTGGCGACCTTTGGCGCCGCTCGCGCTTGCGCCGATACCGCGGAGCTGGAAATGGTCGTCATGCGCGTCCCGGCAGGGGTGATCGTGGCAAGATGTTGCCGCCGGGAACCCGATTCAGCAAGGCCCAATTATCCCCCGCGCAACCTCACCCGCGGGCCTCGCGAAAAATCCGGCCAATAGTTGACGGCGGTCAACCGGCTGCGCTCAAAATGCCGCCGTCTCTCATCCATGGCCGGAACCGGTCCGGCCGTCCGCAGTTGAACCAGCGATTTCGGTCGCCCGCGAATTCCGCGGCGGGCCGTTCGGACGAGGAGTGGGTGATGACGCTTCTGAGATGGGCGCTGCTGTTTTTTCTGATCTCCATCGTCGCCGGCGTTCTCGGCTTCACCGGGATATCCGAGGCGACAGCCGACATCGCCCGCTTCCTGTTCTACGTTTTTGTCGTGATCTTCCTGGTGCTGCTGATTCTCGGCCTCACCATCTTCAGGGTGTAGACGTTCGCCACGTCTTACACCACTTCCTCGATCTTGACCTTGTCGGGATAGAACGCCAGGTGGCCGGCGATCTCGGCCATCGCGGGGAACGGCGTCTCGTAGGTCCAGATCGAATTCTCCAGCGTCTTGCCGTCGGCCTTGATGCTGAAATAATTCGCATCCCCCTTATAAGGGCAGTGCGTCACCCGCTCGGTCCGCGCCAACAGCGCGAGGTTCGCGTCCGCGCGCGGCACGTATTGCACGGCCGGGTAGCTTGCCTCTTTCAGCGTCAAGGCGTGGCTGGTTTCGGCGATGACGACGCCGCCGGCGGAGACGCGGACCCGCTTCGGGTTCGCCGTGATGGTGATCGGGTGGTCGGGACCGGGGAGTTTCATGGTCAGCTCTTCTCTTGGTCAGCCCGTTGTGATCGGCAGGCAAGGAACGGGCGGGTTTGCAAGAATTGGCCTTGGAATATAATGCGACAAAGCGTGACGTAGAAGGGTGGCCGCGCTAAGTTCTGGGGCGGCCGCCGCAGGCCGCGAGCCGCCGGAGGGGAGACTGACCGGAATGCCGATGGACGCCCGCGATATCGAATCGATGATCAAGGCGGCAATTCCCGACGCCGAGGTGACGATCCGGGATCTTGCCGGCGACGGCGACCATTATGCCGCGACCGTGATCTCCGAATCGTTCCGCGGCAAATCCCGGGTCCAGCAGCACCAGATCGTCTATCAGTCGCTGCGGGGCCAGATGGGCGGGGTGCTGCACGCGCTGGCGCTGCAGACCGGGGTACCTGAGGGCTAGGCTCCGGGGCAGGGGACGCGGGGGTACCGTTGGATGGCGGTGGACAATGAACGCGGCGCGCTGTTTCGCCCGATCGTGCCGAACCAGCACAGCCGCGTCACCTATGCCGAACTGTTCTTCGACCTGGTGTTCGTGTTCGCGGTCACACAGGTTTCCCACACGCTGCTGAACCGCTTTACCCCGCTCGGCGCGGTGCAGACGACGCTGTTGTTCCTGGCCGTCTGGTGGGTGTGGGTTTACACCTCGTGGATCACCAACTGGCTCAACCCCGAACGCACGCCGGTCCGGATCCTGCTGTTCCTGCTGATGCTCGGCGGGCTCGTGCTCTCCACCTCGATTCCAAAGGCGTTTGAATCGCGGGGACTATGGTTCGCCATCGCCTATGCCGCGATGCAGGTGGGCAAGACGATTTTCCTGTGGGTATCGACGCCAGCAACCCGCACCCTGGCGCGGCTAAGTGCGATCCGCATCACGGCCTGGCTGGCGATGTCGGCCGTGTTCTGGATCGCGGGCGGCTTTGCCGAAGGCCATTCGCGGCTGGTCCTTTGGACCGTAGCGCTAACAATCGAGTATATCTCGCCGGCGGTGCGGTTCTGGATCCCGAAATACGGCGCGTCCTCGATCGAGGACTGGGTCGTCGAGGGCGGCCACATGGCCGAGCGCTGCGCCGGCTTCATCATCATCGCGCTCGGCGAATCCATCGTCGTGACCGGTGCGACCTTTGCCGATCTGCGCTGGACCCGCGACACCGTCACCGCCTTCGCCTCGGCCTTCGTCGGCGCGATCGCGATGTGGTGGATCTATTTCCACCGCGGCGCCGAAGCCGGCTCCGAGCTGATTTCGCGATCGAGCGAGCCGGGGCGGCTGGCGCGGCTCGCCTATACCTATCTGCATATGCCGATCGTGGCCGGCATCATTCTCTCGGCGGTCGCCGACGAGCTGGTGCTGACGCACCCGGCCGACCATTCTGATCTGAAGACGGTCGTGAGCGCGATCGGCGGGCCGCTGTTGTTCCTGATCGGCACCATCCTGTTCAAGCACACGATCAGGGGTTTCCTTCAGCTTTCCCGCGGCGTGGGCATCGTCGTGCTCGCGGTGCTGGCCTGGTACGCCAGCGCGCTGTCGCCCTTGATGCTGTCGCTTGCGACGTCGGCGATCATGGTCATGGTCGCGGTATGGGAATCGGTCTCGCTGCGATCCGGCGCAGCCGCGTCGCGAGCCGAACGGTCTCAGTCCGAAGCCACCAGCGTGTGAACCGAGAACATCTTCGCCCCGTCCGTCCATGACTGCCGCGGCGTCCAGCCCGAGCCGCGCGCCAGCGCGGTGAAGCGGTCGAGGCTGTATTTGTAGCTGTTCTCGGTGTGAATGCTTTCGCCGGCACGGAACGAGAAACTCCGCCCCAGCACACGCACGCTCTGCGCCTTGCGGCTGATCAGGTGCATCTCGATGCGGTGGCGGTCGCGGTTGTAGATCGCGCGGTGGGTGAAGCCTGATATGTCGAAATTGCCGCCGAGTTCGCGGTTGATGCGATGCAGCACGTTGAGATTGAAGCGCGCGGTGACGCCGGCCCGATCGTTGTAGGCCTCGTACAGCACGCGCTCGTCCTTCTCGAGATCGACGCCGATCACCATCTGCGCGCCGTCGCCGAGAATCGCGCGGGCGCTGCGCAGGAAGGCGCAAGCCTCATGCGGCTCGAAATTGCCGAGTGTCGATCCCGGGAAGAACCCGACTTTCGGCATGGAAGCGATGGCCTCGGGCAGCGCGAATGGTGCGGTGAAGTCTGCGGCGACCGTATAGACGGCGAGGCCTGGAAAATCCTGCCGCAGGGCGTCGGCCTGCGCCTTGAGAAAGTCGCCGGAAATATCGACCGGGACATAGGCGCCGAAGGCGCATTGCTTCAACAGCAATCGCACCTTGGTGGTCGCGCCGGCGCCGAACTCAACCAGCGCGGCGCCATTGGGCACCGTCGCCGATATCGCGTTGCCGCGGTCGCGCAGGATCGAGAGCTCGGTTCGGGTCGGGTAATATTCCGGCAGCAGCGTGATCTGTTCGAACAGTTCCGATCCGGTGGCGTCATAGAAATATTTCGGCGACAGCCGTTTCGGGTGCTGCGACAGATCGCCGATCACGTCGCCGGCAAACGCGGCTGTCTGTTCGTCGAAAGGCTGCGCATTGGCCAAAGCCGGGGCGTGCACATTCATGACAGTCTCCCAGAACGCGCTTCCCGGCGCGTTTGAATTTCAAAGATCAAGTGGCGTAGTCGGCGAGGCGCAGTCCGGTGAATTGCCAGCGATGATGCGGATAAAAGAAGTTGCGATAGGTAATACGGCTATGTCCTTCGGGAGTTGCAAGCGAGGAGCCGCGCAGCACCAGTTGATTGACCATGAACTTGCCATTGTACTCGCCGAGCGCGCCCTCGATCGCCCGGTAGCCGGGATAGGGGGCGTAGGCGCTGCGGGTCCATTGCCAGACGATCCCGAAAGCATCGTTGAGGAGGCCGGCGCGGGCGGCGACCTCCCATTCCATCTCGGTCGGCAGATGCTTGCCGCTCCACCGCGCGAAGGCTTCCGCCTCGTAGTAGCTGACGTGGCAAACCGGCGCCGACGGATCGACCGGCCTCAGCCCGCCGAGCGTCATCACCTGCCATTCGCCGTCGACATCGCGCCAATGGCCGGGAGCCTGCCATCCTTCATTGCTGACGGCGGCAAAACCGTCCATCAGCCACAGCGTCGGCGTCGCGTAGCCGCCGTCCTTCATGAAGGCGAGCCATTCGGCATTGCTGACGAGGTTGCGGCCAAGCTTGACCGGCCCCACCAACGCGCGGTGCGCGGGCTTTTCGTTATCGAAGTGAAAGCTGTCGTCGGTGTGACCGACGGTGTGGATGCCCTCGTTGAGACTGATCCAATCGTCACTGGAGGGGGTCGAGGCCGGAAATTTCCACTGCGGATCGTAGGCCGGAGGAATCGGGTTCTGCGCAAACGCGTGCAGGATGTCGGTCAACATCAATTCCTGATGCTGCTGTTCGTGATTGAGGCCGACCTCGACCAGCGGCACCAGCCCCGCAAGCGTGTCCTCGCCGGCCTCGTGAAAGAATTTCACGACCGCCGCATCGACATGCCTGCGGTAGGCGGTGATTTCGTCCGCGCCCGGGCGGGTGAGGTGGCCGCGCTGGTGGCGGGCGTGCCGGGGACCGGCGCTGACATAATAGGAATTGAACAAATAGGCGTAATCGGGATGAAACGGCAGGTAGCCCGGGCAGTATTCTCCGAGCAGGAATTGCTCGAAGAACCATGTGGTATGGGCGCGGTGCCATTTCGCCGGGCTGGCATCCGGCATCGACTGGATCAGCTGATCCTCCGGCGAAAGCGGCGCGGCGCGGCGCTCGGTCTCGTCGCGGACGCCGAGATACGCTTCCACCAGATTCTGGGCGAGGGTGCCGGAATCGGAGAATAAGGACGGGCAAGGGGCGGCAAAAATGGCCGCAGCGGATGCTGGTTTCGTCACGGTATTCTCCGGTTCCGGAGAGAACGCCGTCGCCCGCAGACAGGTTCCCCGAGAATAGTCTGTCCTAGATAGGCGCTTCCGTTCGGGAAAAAAGCCTCCCGGGTTACGATTAGGGCCATGAGATTGTCACCGTCAGGCTATCGGTGCGGGGACGGATATCCGGTGGCTTGGGGGTCATTGCATGCCAGCTCCTCGCCATTTTACTTTGGATGCACAACGGTTTGGGGTACATATATGGCAAGTGTCGGGTTTCACCGGGCCAATGCCCTGCCAGGCTATGCCGCTGGCGGGCCAGCGCCCCAAAAGGAAACGAAGATGAGCATTGAGCAATTTATTGACAATGAAGTGAAGTCGAACGACGTCGTGCTGTTCATGAAGGGAACGCCGCAGTTTCCGCAGTGCGGTTTTTCCGGACAGGTGGTGCAGATCCTCGATCACGTCGGGGTCGGCTACAAGGGCCTGAACGTGCTGGAGTCCGCCGAACTGCGCAACGGCATCAAGACCTACTCCAACTGGCCGACCATCCCGCAGCTTTACGTCAAGGGCGAGTTCGTCGGCGGCTGCGACATCATCCGCGAGATGTTCCAGGCCGGCGAACTGCAGCAGTTGTTTGCCGACAAGGGCGTCACGGTAGCCGCGGCGGCCTCGGCCTGAGCCCGGCGGCGCGCCAGGTCGGCTCGGCGCGGCTCGAGGTTCTCGTCGCCGACATCACGACCCTGCGCGTTGACGCCATCGTCAACGCCGCCAACAGTTCGCTCCTCGGTGGCGGCGGCGTCGATGGGGCGATCCATCGCGCGGCTGGCCTCGAACTTCTCGCCGAATGCCGCACCCTAAAGGGCTGCGAGACCGGCGGCGCCAAAATCACCAAGGGATATCGGTTGCCGGCACGGCATGTGATTCACGCCGTCGGTCCGGTCTGGAACGGCGGCAGCCGGGGCGAAGACGAGGCGTTGGCGTCGTGTTACGCGCGCGCCATCGAATTGTGCCAGGCCCACGACCTCGCTTCGGTTGCCTTTCCCGCCATCTCCACCGGTGTCTATCGCTTTCCGGCCGACCGCGCGGCGCACATTGCCGTATCGGCTACGGTCGAGGCGCTGGCCGCGGCACCTGTGGTCTGCCGTGTCATCTTTGCCTGTTTTTCCAACGACAGCGCCGCCCTGCACGCACAGGCGCTGGCGGGATACGGCAGCCCCGCCGCCGAGTGAGGCCGGCCGCTACATTGGCTTCGCCGCCGGCCACCCAAAAATCCACGTCAAGACCGGAAATGGCGTGAAAAACTGCAACAGCAAAGCGGCGATCAGGATGACGGCTGCATAGAGCAAGATCGCCCGCAGCAAGCGATGTCGCAGCGGCGGATATGGCGGTTTGTTGTTTGGCGGCCAGGCATATGCCTCTTCCCAGTCGCGCTGGGGAATGTGGGGTGGTCTGATACGCTCGAACGGTTCCCAGGCGCGATAAGCCCCGATGCCACGCTCACGCGCGATAATGCTTCTCAGGTAGAACAAATTATGACGCCCGGCAAAATCGATCGCAGCGCCGATCAAAAGACGCGCAAGCCATAGAATGAGCGATCCGGCGAGATAGACATACGCAATCATGAAGCCGAATGTGAGCCAGGATCTGGTGAAAGACTTTACGGTGAAGATCGACGAAACCATTTCCACCGTGGACTCGACGAGTTTATCCAGGCCGTTGAATATTTGACCGAACATCGATTTGTCGTCGGCGGCCTGCAGCCACAGAATTAATCCGATCACGATCGCGAATTGAACCAGAGGAAATCTGATCAGGCCTCGTATCGGAGCCGAAACTAGCTTGAGCATCCGGTGAGTACTCCCAGAGGCATAAGGCATATATCACGGTTTGGGTTCCGCGGATGATGCCGAATGGAGGCGCCTCGCTCGGCAGCAGCCCTTGTGCCGATTGAGCGCCCCGCTACACTCCGCCGGGAAAATCTCGGGGAGGGGACATGAACTCAGGTCATTTGTTGCGGTCGCTTGCTTGCGGTGTCCTGCTGACGATCGCCGCCACGTCATCGGCTGGCGCGGAGGGCACTTTCGATATTCCGCCCGGTGCGCATTTCAACCCGCAAAAACTCGAGCGCGTCGGCGACTACCTGCGCGACCAGGTGGCGCAGGGCAAGATTCCCGGCGCGATCCTCCTGATCCAGCAGCATGGCAAGCCGGTCTATCACGAATTCTTCGGCGTGCGCGATGTCGCGACCAAACTGCCGATGACGGATGACACCATCTTCCGGCTGTTCTCGATGACCAAGCCGATCACCAGCGTGGTGGCAATGCAGCTGATCGAGGAAGGCAAGTTCAAGCTCGACGACCCCATCGCGAAATACATCCCGTCGTTCGCCAACGTGAAGGTCGGCGTCGAGAAGAAGGCGGATGACGGCAGCAAGACGCTGGAGCTGGTGCCGCCGAACCGGCCGCCGACCATCCTCGACCTGATGCGCCAGACCTCGGGCATCACCTACGGCTTCTACGGCGGCAGCCTGGTGCGCAAGGCCTATGCGGGCGCCAACATCTACGCCGGCGACTTCGACAACGCCGAATTCGCCGAGCGAATCGCAAAACTGCCGCTGGCCGACCAGCCGGGGACGCTGTGGGATTACGGCCATTCCACCGACATTCTCGGGCGGATCATGGAGATCGTTACGGGGAAGTCGCTGCTGCAGGTCGAGCGGGATAAGCTGCTCGATCCGCTCGCAATGAACGGAACTCGTTTTTATGTCACGGACCCGGAAAAGAAGAAGTTGATCGCCATGCCGATGCCGAACGACAGCGACTTTCGGGTCGGTTTCACAGCCTATGCCGACGTCCCGATGAAGTGGGAATCCGGCGGCGGCGGCATGGTGTCGACCATGGCGGATGTTGCCCGATTTTCGCAGATGATTCTCGACGGCGGCAAACTCGATGGCCGGCAATACCTCAAGCCGGAGACGTTCAAACTGATGACCACGGATCACGTCGGTCCTGGTTCAGGCGTCGAACGCGACTTTTTCTATTTCCCCGGCGACGGTTTTGGCTTCGGGCTCGGCTTCGGCGTTCGAACCGATCCCGGGAACGCAAAGCCGCCGCCGGCGGGCTCGCTCGGCGAGTTGAAGTGGGACGGCGCCAGCGGCTGTTATTTCGTGGTCGACCGCAAGCAGGACATGTTCTTCGTGTTGCTGGAGCAGACCCCCTCGGAACGCCAGAAGATCCAGCCGATGGTGAAGAAACTGATCTATGAAGCGATGGAGAATTGACGGTTTTGCGAGCCGGCGCAGCGCCGCGGCGGCGGTTGCGCTTCTGCTGGCATTCGCCGCCGGATGGCCGAACGCTGGCGGCGCGGAACCACAATCTGGCGTTACTGCAAGTTTTTCGCGCGAGAAGCTTGCGCGCGTCGGCGGTTATATCCGCAACGAGATTGCGACCGGCAAGATACCCGGCGCGATCATGCTGATCCAGCAGCACGGCCAACCGGTCTATTTCGAAAACTTCGGCGTGCGCGATACCGCGACCCAACTGCCGATGACCGCCGACACGATATTTCGCCTGTATTCGATGTCGAAGCCGATCACATCGGTCGCCGCGATGATGCTGGTGGAAGACGGCAAGCTCAGGCTCGACGATCCCGTCTCGAAATATATTCCGGCGTTTGCCAATGCGAAGGTCGGCCTCGAGAAGCCGGGCGAAAACGGCAGGCCTGCACTTGCGCTCGAACCGCTCAACCGCCCGATCACGATCGAGGACCTGCTGCGCCACACCTCGGGCCTCACCTATGGCTTCTATGGCGACAGCGAAGTCCGAAGGCTCTATGCGCAGGCCGACCTGTTCAACAGCGACATGAGCAACGCCGAATTTGCCGAGCGGATCGCGAAGCTGCCGCTGGCGGAACAGCCGGGGACGTTGTGGGACTACGGCCATTCGACCGACGTTCTCGGCCGCATCATTGAAGTGATATCGGGCCAGTCATTGTATCAGTTCGAAAAGCAGCGGCTGCTCGATCCGCTCGGGATGACCGAGACCGCGTTCTATGTCGCGGACAAGGCGAAGCGGCCATTGATCGCCGAGCCGATGCCCGAGGACCGTTCGCTCAGTCCGCTGGCGAAAATCAGTGATCCGATGCTACCGCGGCGCCGGGAATCCGGTGGCGCGGGCATGGTCGGCACCGTCGGCGACTATGCGCATTTTGCGCAGATGTTGCTGAACGGCGGTACGCTCGACGGCAGGCGTTATCTCAAACCCGAAACCATCGCCGAGATGACGTCGGACCATATCGGGCCGGAGACGAGGATCGCGCGCGATGGTTGGTATTTTCCAGGCGCGAGCAGCGGTTTCGGTCTTGGCTTCGCCGTGCGAACTTCCACGCCGCCGAGCACCTCCTGGCCGCTCGGCGAATACCGTTGGGATGGCGTCGCCGGCACGTTCTTTTTCATCGATCCGAACGACGACATGTTCGTGGTCTTCATGGTGCAGACCCCGTCCGAGCGCGGGCGGATTCAGCTGGCGCTGAAGACGTTGATCTATGAAGCGCTCGGGAAATGATCGCGCCGCGGGAGAGAGGCATGCTGGATCACGAAAATCGCGTTCGCGAGGAATTCACCCGGCAGGCTGAGACATTTTCGGCGTCGGCGGCGATCACCGATGCGGCGCTGACGCAGCGTTTCGTCACGGCGCTGGACGAGGCGGCGCAGGGCTCGGTGCTCGACGTCGCCTGCGGTCCCGGCATCCTCAGCGCGGCGATCGCAACATCCGCGCGCGAGGTAGTGGCGTTCGATCTCACCCCGGAAATGCTGAAAAAGGCGGCGCAACGCTGTGCCGCGACCGGCCTTGCCAACGTCGCCTTCCGCGAGGGCAATGCGGTCGAGCTGCCCTTTGCCGACGCCAGCTTCGATGCCGTGGTGACGCGGCTCTCGGTGCACCATTTCGACCGGCCGGGCAGTGTGATCTCGGAGATTTTTCGTGTGTTGCGACGCGGCGGCAAGTTTGTCGTCGCCGACGTCATATCCTCGGAGGTGCCAACTGAGGCGGAACTGCAGAACGCCATCGAAATCCTGCGCGATCCCTCCCATGTGCGGATGCTGCCGGGCTCCGAGCTGTTATCGCTGGTCAGCGGCGCCGGCTTCGCCATCGAATCGGTTGCGAGCTGGGACAAGCCGCGCGAGTTCGAGGAGTGGATGGGCATCGTCAACGACGCCTCGCGCGTCCCGCCGCTTCGCGCGGTGGTGCGGGCGCTGGCAAGGGCCGGGGCGTCCGCCGGCATCGGACTGTCGGACGACGGCGAGAAGATCAGGTTCTTCCACCGCTGGAATTTGATTGCGGCGCGGAAATGACGGCACATCGCGGCCGGCTGACGGACGCGAGCAAAGCTGCTATGATCGTCTGAAACACGTTGAAAGGGAGCATCGCCATGGACGCCGTGACGCGGAAGGGCCCTCAAACGGCCGATACCCATTCCCATCTCGTTCGGCCCGCGAACATGGAGTGGCAAAAGACCCGCTTTCCGGGCTGCGAGGCCAAGACGCTGCTGTTCGACCATGCCACCGGCCTGATGACCGCGCTGATGCGGTTCGCGCCCGGCGCGGTGCTGCCCGACCACGAGCACGTCAACATCGAGCAGACTTACGTGCTCGAGGGCAGCCTGGTCGACAAGGAAGGCCCGGCAAAGGGCATCGAGGCCAAAGCCGGCGAATTCGTCTGGCGCGAGGCGGGCAGCCGCCACGTCGCGTGGTGTCCCGAAGGCGGACTGATGCTCGCGATCTTCCAGGTGCCCAACAAGTTCTTCGAGGCCGACGGCCGCGTCGTCGACGCCGCGGGCCAGGACTGGGACGAGACCTGGGGTCACACCGGCAGGGGGTGGACCCGTCCGCGCGTCCGAGCTGCGCTCGCCAAGTCTATTCGATCACCTCATCGGCGCGGCCAAGCAATGATTGGGGAACCGTCAGGCCGAGAATCTTGGCTGTGTTGAGATTGATGATCATCTCGACCTTCGTGGCCTGCTGGACCGGCAGGTCGGCGGGCTTCTCGCCCTTGAGAATACGGCCGGTGTAAATGCCGATCAGACGGTATGCGTCCGTGAGACTGCCTCCGTAACTCACGAGGCCCCCCGCCGCCGCGAACGAGCGAAGCTGGTAAATGGTTGGCACCGCTTGGCGGACGCACAGCTCGCCAAGCCGTCCGCTCCGGCTGTTGAAGAATGGCTCACCGCCAATTACGAGCCCACCCGCTCGCAATTCTTTCACACGCGCAAAGGCCAGATCGAGGGTTTGGTCGGTATTTGCTTGCAGGACATGCAGCTTTAGCCCGAGGGTATCGGCCGCCGCCAACAGTGCCTTCGATTCGGTCTCGGCACGCGCAGCATCGTTTGGGTTGACGAGGACGGCAACGCTGGTAGCAGTGGGGACCAACTCGTGCAGCAGCTGCAGCCGCTTCGGCCCCAGCTCCACGTCCAGGATGCTCACGCCAGTGATGTTGGCTCCGGGCCTGTTCATGCTGCCGACAAGCCCTACTTCGACTGGGTTGAACCCTGCGACGAAGGCGATCGGAATCGTCGCCGTTGCTTCCTTTGCCGCCTGAGCGGCACGGCCATTCGCAACAATCACTGCTACGTGAGACCGGACGAGGTCAGCTGCAAGCGTTGGCAGCCGATCGTATTGATTCTCCGCGAAGCGGTATTCCATCGCGATATTCTGGCCCTCGACATAACCGGCTTCTTTCAGGCCGCGATGGAACGCCGTCAGAAGTTGAGGATCATCGCCAGATGCCCGGGTGCCGAGGAACCCAACCACGGGCGTGCCCGTCTGCTGCGCCCACGCGGCGAATGACCTGAGCAAGGCAGGGGCGACCGCCGCACCGCCAGCGAGTGGGATGAAATCGCGCCGTCTCATCGGCCGCCCCCGATTTCCTGGTCGCCTGCAAGCTCAACGTGTCTTGGCCAGCAGCGAACAGGCTTCAGTAGAGCGATATTCAACAGGTCGCACAACCCGCCTTTGGCGGCCGATGAGGCGGGTAAGCCAGGTCGGATTCTTACGCCCCGCGCACGATCTCGCGCACCAAACCGACTGTCTCCTCGATCATCCCGGCGGTGACTTCGAGATGGGTGCAGGCGCGGATGCGGCCGTCCATCATGGCGAGCAGCACGCCGCGCTGGCGCAGTGCCTCGACCATCTTTTGGCCGGCGACGCCCGCGCCATCGGGCTTGAAGAAAACCAGGTTGGTTTCGGGCTCTTGCACTTCCATGCCCTTGATTTGCGAAAGCCCCCGCGCCAGCGCGCGGGCATTGGCGTGATCTTCCGCCAGCCGGTCGACATGGTGCTCAAGCGCGAAACTGCAGGCGGCGGCGCAAATGCCGGCCTGGCGCATCGAGCCGCCCAGCCGCTGTTTCCAGCGCCAGACCTCGTCGATGAAATCGCCTGAGCCCGCGATGACGGCGCCGACCGGTGCACCCAGCCCTTTTGAAAAGTCGATCCAGGCCGAATCCCAGCCCGCCGCCATGTCATGCGCGGCTATCCCGGTGGCGACACAGGCGTTCAGCAGCCGTGCGCCGTCCATGTGAGTGGCAAGGCCGTTGGCCTTCGCGATCTTGACGACCTCATCGAGCGCGGCCTTCTTCCAGATCGTGCCGCCGCCGATATTGGCGGTCTGTTCGACACTGACCACCGTCTGCGGCGGCTGGTAGCGGCTGCGCGGATGCAGGGCTTTGCGAAAGGCCTCGGGCGAAAATTGTCCGTCGGCGCCCGGCAGCGGCGTGATCTGGAATCCGCCAAGCGCGGCATGGGCGCCGCCTTCGCGGGCGATGATGTGGGCGGTCTCATGCGCCAGAATCTCATCGCCGGGCCGGCAATGCACCAATGTCGCCGCGACATTGCACATGGTGCCGGACGGCATGAACACCGCGGCCTGCTTGCCGAGCAGGTCGGCCACACGCTCGCACAACAGGTTCACGGAAGGATCGTCGCCGATCTGCTCGTCGCCGACCTCGGCCCGCGCAATCGCCTCGCGCATCGCCGGTGTCGGGCGGGTCTGGGTGTCCGACAACAGGTTGATCCGGACCGCCGGAGCCTTTGGGTCGCGTGGGGGAGGGGTGTAGGGCATGGCGGGGTCTCTCAGTACCGGTCATTCCGGGAGGGTCCGAAGGACCAGACCCGGAATCTCGAGATTCCGGGTTCGCGTCTTCGACGCGCCCCGGAATGACATTCTATCCAACAAAAAGGCCCCGGCAAAACCGGAGCCTTCGATCTCGGTAAACGCAACCGAAAAATCAGCGCGAATAGAATTCGACGATCAGATGCGGCTCCATCTGCACCGCGAACGGCACGTCGGACAGCGCGGGGATGCGGGCGAATTTCGCCGTCATCTTGGAGTGATCGACCTCGAGGAAGTCGGGCACGTCGCGTTCGGCGAGCTGGGTTGCCTCCAGGACCGGGGTGAGCTGCTTTGAGGATTCCTTGACCTCGACGAGGTCGCCGACCTTGACCTTGAAGCTCGAGATGTTGACGCGGCGGCCGTTGACCTTGACGTGGCCGTGATTGATGAACTGGCGCGCTGCGAACATGGTCGCCACGAACTTGGCGCGATAGACCACGGTGTCGAGGCGGCGCTCCAGCAGGCCGATCAGGTTTTCACCGGTATCGCCCTTCATCCGGCCGGCCTCGACATAGATGCCGTGGAACTGGCGCTCGGAAATGTTGGCGTAATAGCCCTTCAGCTTCTGCTTGGCGCGCAACTGCACGCCGAAGTCGGAGAGTTTGCCCTTGCGGCGCTGGCCGTGCTGGCCGGGGCCGTATTCCCTGCGGTTCACCGGGCTCTTCGGGCGGCCCCAGATATTCTGGCCCATCCGGCGATCGATCTTGTATTTCGCCTCACTGCGCTTGGTCATCGCGTCCTCTTTCGAAAAGTTTGAGATTTGAGGAGACGCGCCCTCCTGTGCGCCGGGGATTTCCCGGCGCCGACAGGTCCCGCCCTTTAAGCTCGGAAGGGACCACGGGTCGCGAAACGCATCGCGGGCCGAAACCGGCCCGCGAGCAGGCGGTTTCTAGGCAGAAATGGCTGTCCTGTCAACGAAAAGGGGACGTCATTCCGGGTGATGGCCGAAACGCCGTCAGGTTGCCACCGCCCGGACCGGCCTGGGCTCCGCCTGCAGCTTCTGGCTGCGCAATTCGGCTGAAATCTGGGTGTTCAGCACCTGTTCCAGCCGGGTCAGCGCCTTGGCAACCAGGGCCGCATCGGTAATCCGGTGATCCCAGCGGATCACGACATCGATGGTCTGATCGACCGCCACGGCCCCATAGCTGAGGATGAACGGCCCCGGGCTCAACGCGTGCAACTCGCCGGCCCCGTAGGCGGCGACCGAGGTCACCCCGAAACTGCCGAACCAGTTGGCGCGCTGGCGTCCGAAGTTCAACGCGATCAGCCACATCAAGCGGCGCAGCGGCAGCGGCAGCCGCGTGACCCGCATGATCTTTCGAAACGCCGGCACCTCGTCGACCGGCGCATCCCTGGCTCGTCGGATCTGCGCATCGACCTCGATCAACGGCAGTTCGTCCGCCGCCGGCACCTTTTGCGGCAACACGCAATCCTGGCCATCCTCGACGCGCGCGATCGCGACCATCGCGACGCTGCGCGGCAGCTCGTAAAAGCTCGGCCACGGCCATTTGACGTACAGCGTGCGCAGGATCGGCTGCTCTTTCGCCACCAGCGAAAATGCCTTGACGAAGATCGCAGCCCAGCCCGGCGGCTGCGCGGCAAGCGCGTGGGCCTCCAGCAATGGACGGATGTTGAGGGGCAGCGAGAGCGAGACAAAGGGCACGCGGACCGATGCGTGCATGAGGTCGGCGACGAGACGGCGCGGCATTGAAATGTTTCGAACCTTTCCGCGCATCGTTCTACTCTAGTTCCCGCAACTTCTGTCCCCAAAACCCAAGCCCGAACCGCCTTTGCCAGGCGCGCTCTTTAGCGAACTTCGGAATCGAAAGGACATTAAATAATCATGCGATTTCAATGTGGCTTTGGCCCAGAGATTCTCTCGCGGTTTTGAAGAGCGCCTCTCGTCCCGCCCACCGGCGAGCCGGCTGACCGGACGGCCTAGCGGCAAGCCCCCATCTAGCACGAACCGGGGTGAGCAACGCCAAATGTTCTGCATTTCGGGGCGCAGGCGAGACCCGCGACCGGTTTGGGGTGGGCAAATAAAGTCCTGTATTTTCAGTAGCTTGTTTTGGCTATGTGACTGATTTCAGCGCTTGATGCCGTCAAAACTTGCAGCTATCCCGCGCTGAAACAAGGACCAGTCGAAGCCGAGCGCCAGCGCCAGATAACCGCGGTCGATCATCTGATTGGCTTGTTCGGCCGTGCGCGCCACGCCCCCGATCGGAACCCCGCTTTTCAGGATGCCGGCTTCCGCGCGCGCCATCAGCGCCTGCACCTCGCCGTCGTCGATCCGGCCGCGCTTGTTGATGGAAGTGGCGAGGTCGCCGGGTCCGATCACCGCGACGTCGATGCCGGGGACGGCCATGATCTCATCGATGCGCTCGACCGCCTCGACATGTTCGATAGTGATCATGCAGATCATGTCGTCGTCGGCGGTCGCCATGTAGTCTTGCATCGAGACGCCCCAGCGAAACGGGGCGTGGAACGGGCCCCACAGCCGGTCGCCGCGCGGCGGATAGCGTACGCTGCGCACCGCCTTTTCGGCATCCGCGCGGCTGCAGATCATCGGAAAATTGATTCCCAACGCGCCGATATCCATCGGCGCCTTGGCCAGCCACGGCTCGTTGGCGGCAATCCGCGCCAGCGGCACGCAGGGCGTGCCCGACGTGGCGGTGATCATTCCGTGCGCGGAAGAAAGATCGATCGGGCCGTGCTCGAGGTCGACGATGATCCAGTCGAGCCCCGAGCGGGCCATGATCTGCACGGTCTGGATGCTCGGAATGGTCGCAATCGCGCCGAAGGTCGGTCGTCCCTCCCGCCATTGCTGGCGCAGTCGATTGAGCGGTGCAGGCACAGTCAAATTCGATGCTCCCGGATAGGCCTCGTCGATGGGCGCGCCTGAAAAGCTAGCAGCGCGGCAACAGGCCGGAAAGCATCAAGTGCCGTTCAGGCCGGCACGCGGCCGCCGAAAAACGGCATCAAGGCCCGGCTCAGCGTATGCGGCCGCTTCGACGTGAAAATCATTTCGGCGCCGCTATGATCGGCCTCAACGCCGGGGGGCTTGAGCAGATCAGACACGCGCCGCGCGATCGCGGGCGCGGGATCGATCCAGTCCACCTTCCAAGGCGCCAGCGCCACCAGCCGGTCCATCAGCAGCGGATAGTGGGTGCAGGCCAGCACGATCGTGTCGGTGCGCGCTGAATCGCCGTCGCCGGTTCCGACAAAACACGGCGCGATCTCCGCCGATATTTTGCGGTCGCTCACGTCGACGCCGCTCAGCGCCGCTTCCGCGAGCGAAGCGAGTTCCGCCGATCCCACCAGCGTCACCTCGCAGCCCTGGGCGAAATCGCGGATCAGGGCTCTGGTGTATTCGCGCTGGACGGTGCCCTTGGTGCCGAGCACGGAGACGCGCCGCGTTTTCGATTGCGCGCAGGCCGGCTTGATCGCCGGTACGGTGCCGACGAACGGTATCGTGTATCGTTCGCGAAGATGCGACATCACCAGCGTGGATGCGGTGTTGCAGGCGATCACCACCAGATCGGGCGCGCGGCGTTCGATCAATTCGCCGATCAGCGGCACCACGCGCGCGATGATCTGGTCCTCGCCGTGGTGGCCATAGGGAAAGAACGCGTCGTCGGCGACATAAACATAATGCGCGTCGGGCCGCGCGCGGACGATCTCACGCAAGACCGTGAGCCCGCCAAGGCCGGAATCGAACACGAGAATCGTCGGGGGAGTGGACACGGAAGCGATCTTAGCCGATCCGGGGTTACCATTCGGTTGTCATTGCATGCCCGCAGGATTGCGGCTTTTTCCCGGCTCACGCCTCGCTGAACACGCGCCGGAAGATAGTGTCGACGTGCTTGAGGTGATAGCCGAGGTCGAACTGCGCGGAAATCTCGGCGTCGCTGAGATATTTCTTCACCTCGGCGTCGTTCTTCAAGAGCGTCTGGAAGTCGCCTTCGCCGCGCCACACCGGCATCGCGTTGCGCTGCACGAGCTTGTAGGCGTCCTCGCGGCTGGCGCCTTTTTGGGTCAGCGCGATCAAGAGCCGCTGCGAATGAATGAGGCCGCCGAGCCGGTCCAGGTTCTTCATCATGTTCGCTGGATAGATCAGGAGCTTGTCGATCAACCCGGCCAGCCGGTTGAGGGCAAAATCCAGCGTCACCGTGGCGTCGGGCGCGATCATGCGCTCGGCCGAGGAGTGCGAGATATCGCGCTCATGCCAGAGCACGACATTCTCCATCGCCGGCGTCACATAGGCGCGCACCATGCGCGACAGTCCGGTGAGGTTTTCCGACAGCACCGGATTGCGCTTGTGCGGCATCGCCGAAGAACCCTTCTGGCCCTCGGAGAAGAATTCTTCTGCCTCCAGCACTTCGGTGCGCTGCAGGTGCCGGATCTCGGTGGCGAGCCGCTCGACCGAGGAGGCGATCACGCCGAGCGTTGCAAAATACATCGCGTGGCGGTCGCGCGGGATCACTTGCGTGGAGATCGGCTCCGGCACCAGCCCCATCGCCTTGGCAACGTGTTCTTCGACGCGCGGATCAATCTGCGCGAAGGTGCCGACCGCACCTGAAATCGCGCAGGTCGCGATTTCCTTGCGGGCGGCAAGCAGCCGCTCGCGGGCGCGGGAAAATTCCGCATAGGCGTAAGCGAGCTTCAGCCCGAAGGTCACGGGTTCGGCATGGATGCCGTGGGTGCGGCCGATGGTGGGCGTCATCTTGTGTTCGAAGGCGCGTTTCTTCAGCGCCTTGAGCACCTTGTCGATGTCGTCGACCAGCAAATCCGCCGCGCGGGTCAGCTGCACGTTGAGGCAGGTGTCGAGCACGTCGGAGGAGGTCAAGCCCTGGTGCACGAAGCGTGCCTCGGGGCCGACGATCTCCGCCAGATGGGTGGTGAAGGCGAGGACGTCGTGCTTGGTCTCGCGCTCGATCTCGTCGATCCGCGCGACGTCGAAGGTCGCGTCCTTGGCCTTGGCCCAGATGGTCCTGGCGGCCTCCTTGGGGATTACCCCGAGTTCCGCCTGCGCATCCGCCGCATGCGCCTCGATCTCGAACCAGATCTTGAAGCGCGTCTGGGCCTCCCAGATGGCGGCCATTTCCGGGCGGGTGTAGCGCGAAATCATCGACGACTCGTGGCTCATGGGTACGTGCGGGGGTTACGCCGCGCTTTAGCAGAGTGGCCCCGGCGAGACAAACGCCGGGCTGTCCGGGGCCGGCTGTCCACAGTCATGCCTCCCGGAAGGTCCCCGTCATCACGGAATATTGACTGACAGATATTGAAATCTGTCAGCGAGATGCCCTATATTGCTATCGACACCATTAGCTGGGTGTCACCTCGGTTCGCAGCCGGTTGCCGCGAGCCCTGGACTTACAAGGGACTACCGCCATGACCGTCGAAATTCTTTATCTTACTGCCCAACTGCAGCGCTGGCTCAACCGCCGCGTCGCCCGCCATCTCGCCGCCCAGGTCGAGAAATTCACCCGTTAACAGAGGACGGCGACGACCAGACGCCGGATCGCGATGCGTAATCTCGAAGACCAGACGGTGCGCGCATGAACGAGAACGTCGTTCTGACCCCTGAGCGGATCCTGGAGGTTACCGAGGACGTGCTGCGCCGCTTCGGGCTGGCGAAGGCGACCGTCGTTGATGTCGCCCGCGCGCTCGATGTCAGCCACGGCAGCGTCTACCGCCATTTCCCGAGCAAGGCCTCGCTTCGTGAAGCTGTTGCAAAACGCTGGCTCGACCGTACCAACGCGCCACTTCAGAAAATCGCGGAATCCCCGGGGCCGGCGCCGGCGCGGCTGGAGCGCTGGCTGCGCACCATGATCGCGATCAAGCACAAGAAGCTCCTGGACGACCCCGAGATGTTTGAAACCTATCTCACCCTGGCGCAGGAGGCGTGCAAGGTGGTGCGGGCGCACAAGGACGGGCTGGTCGATCAGATCGCCCATATCCTTTCCGACGGCGTGAAGCAGGGCGCCTTCCAGGTCACCGACGTCAAGGATGCCGCGCGGGCGCTGTTTGACGCCACCAGCCGCTTCCATCATCCAGCGCATGCCGAGGAATGGAAGGATCCGCAGGTCGCAAGCCGGATCGACGCCGTGCTGGTGCTGCTGCTCAAGGGCCTGGAAGCACCGCGCAAGCGCTGACTTCCGAATTCTCCCTAACTTCAATCCATGGGCCTTCGGCCGCTTGCGGGCCTCCGCCGCTCCGTTGTTTGATATCCATCAAATCGGGTGTAGGCCCGGCCGATGGGATCGGCGCGGAGGAGAGCGTGCTGCTGGCTGTTTTCGCGGATATCCATGCCAACCGGCAGGCGTTTGCCGCGTGCCTCGACATGGCGCGCGCGCGCGGCGCGGAACGGATGATTTTGCTCGGCGACTTCGTCGGCTATGGCGCCGATCCGGAGTGGACGGTCGAGACAGTGATGGGCCTCGTTGCCGGCAGCGCGATCGCGGTGCGCGGCAATCACGACAACGCCGTCGCCACGCCTTCCGAATCCATGAACGCCGAGGCCCAGGCCGCGATCGAATGGACCCGCGGCCGGCTGTCGGCAGAGCAGCGGCGTTTTCTTTCGGAATTGCCGCTTGCGCTGCAGGAGGATGATCGCCTCTACGTTCATTCGGAGGCCAGCAATCCCCAGCGATGGCGCTATGTCCAGAGTACACCGGATGCCGCGCGCAGTATGGTGGCGACCAAGGCGCATGTCACATTCTGCGGCCACATCCACAAGCCGGCTTTGTATTCGATGTCCTCAACCGCGAAGATGACCAACTTCGTCCCGGTCGTGGACGTCCAGGTGCAACTGCTTGCCGGGCGACAATGGCTCGCCGTGCTCGGCTCGGTGGGGCAGCCGCGCGACGGCAATCCGGCGGCGGCGTTTGCGATGTTCGATACCACTTCGAAGGCCATCACCTATTGCCGCGTGCCCTACGATGTCGAGGCGGCGGCGGCCCGGATTCGCGAAAACGGCTTGCCGCACTGGCTGGCCGATCGTCTCTCGGTCGGGAGGTGAGGGGTGGCGAAGCTTCCGGTTCAGCCCGGCGCCGTCATCGACGGCTTCATTATCGGCGAATGCGTCCATCGCGGCGGCATGGCGACGCTGTGGAGCGTAACGCGCCCGGACTTCGATTGCCCGCTGCTGATGAAGATACCGCGGGTTTCCGAGGGCGAGGATCCCGCGGCCATTGTCAGCTTCGAGATGGAGCAGATGATCCTGCCGCGGCTGTCGGGACCGCACGTGCCGCGCTGTTACGCGACCGGCGACTTCGCGCGCCAGGCCTATGTCGTGATCGAGCCGATCCCCGGCACCACGCTTTACAGCCCGCTCGGCGAATTGCCGCTGCCTTACGATGAGGCGCGCCTGATCGCTGGAAAAATCGCGACGGCGCTGGCCGACCTGCACCGCCAGAACGTCATCCATCACGATATCAAACCGAGCAGCGTCCTGATTCGCCCCTCGGGCGAGGCCGTGCTGATCGACTTCGGGCTGTCGCATCACAACCAGTTGCCCGATCTGCTGCAGGAGGAGTTCCGCATTCCCCATGGCACCGCGCCCTACATGGCGCCAGAGCGGTTGCTCGGGGTGCGCGACGATCCGCCCAGCGATCTGTTTTCGCTCGGCGTGCTGCTGTACTTTTTCACCACCGGGGTGCGGCCGTTCGGCGAGTCCGAGACCCTGCGCGGCATGCGGCGGCGACTGTGGCGCGATCCCTATCCGCCGCGCAAGCTCAAGCCCGATTATCCGCCCTGGCTGCAGGAAATCGTGCTGCGATGTCTCGAAATCGAGCCGGTCTGGCGGCATCCCGCGGCCTCCCAACTGGCCTTCGATCTCGCCCATCCGGACCAGCTCAAACTGACCGCACGCTCGGAGCGGCTTAATCGCGATCCGATCTCCACGGTCTGGCGCCGGCGCTTCAATGGCAATCTGACGCAGCCGAAGGCCAAGGCCGATCTCGCCGCGCAACTGGCTTCATCTCCGATCGTGGCGGTCGCGCTCGATACCGCGGAGGGATCGGAGCCGCTGAACGAGGCCATGCGCGTCACGGCGCAGCGGGTGCTGGCGACCCTGCCATCGGCGAGGCTGGCGTGCCTGAGCGTTTTGAAACTTGGGCGCCTCACCATCGACCGGGCGCTCGATGAAGAGGGCAACAACAAGCACATCGACCGGCTGGTCAGCTTGCGGCATTGGGCCTCGCCGCTCAAGCTGGATGAGAATCGGTTGACCGTGCACGTGCTCGAGGCCATCGATCCGGCTTCCGCGATCCTGGAATTTGCCGCGGTCAACCATGTCGATCATATCGTCATCGGGGCGCGGCAGAACTCTCTCAAGCGCTCGCTACTCGGCAGCGTCTCCGCCAGGGTGGCGGCGGAAGCGCCCTGCACCGTGACCGTGGTACGGCCGCCTCGGCTGGCGGCGCTGCAGGGGGAGGAGAGCGAAGACGGCACGAAGACCCGCGAGGTGAGGGCATCGCCGGGTTCGGTGCAGTGAGCGCGGGGCATGGCGGTTGTCAAACCGGATGCCGAACCCACACATTCGGCTCAACATAAACCGCATAATCCTGTTCGAGCGAAACCATCACCGGCACGAGCGCGCCCGGCACTGACATCTCGCCCGATCGATCGAATGGCATTCCGGTCCAACCCGACCAGTCAGCCAGGCTGCCGACGATGGTCATGGCATAGGGTGCGATCCTCACAAGTTTTCCGCCAGCGCGAAGGTGAGTTCGCAGCCATGAGTCGATCGGCAAGCCATCGGGACGCAGATTCCTGACATAGTCGCGCATCGGCGTGTGTGGCTGCAGATGCTTCTGGTTCGGTCGCACCGGCGCGAACAATTCTGCAAATCCCCTGGCTTTCGCGCACGCTTTCATCGCGCTCAGTAGCGCCAGCGAATTGCCGGCGCCGCGTGCTTCGGGCAGCATGCTGATTTCCAGCGCGCTCAGGGTCGTCGGCGCCCGTCCGGTCATGCTGTCATCGTGAGCCCAGCGAATGACCTCGTCCCAGCCGCCGTCAGGCAGTTCGGCGCGATCCTCGGTGTTGAACGCAAAGGGCACGCTGAATGCGCGCGCGACGACTTTGCCGTCAACGACGCCGGCGAAGGCATAGTCGAGATAACGTTCAAATATCGAGGGCGCGAAATACAGCCTTGCGGCCGCATCGTGTCTCATGAATTCCGGCCACACGGATTGCAGGTCCGAAGCGAAAATCAGCGGGCGAAGATCGGGCCGCTCTCGCAATGTAAAGATATCCAGACCCATGATGCCTCCCCAGGCCGTGGCATCTTTAAATCGCCTCGCCCCGCGCGATCGCCGCCGCTTCGCGGATCGCGGAAATATTGGCTTTGTAGGATTCGATAGTGCCGCCCTTGAACACGGCGGAGCCGGCGACGAAGGCGTTGGCGCCGGCCGCCGCCAGCTGGCCCGAGACATCCGGTCCGACGCCGCCGTCGACCTCGATGTCGATCGGCCGGCCCGCGGTCATCGCGCGCAGATCCTGGATCTTGCCGAGCGCGGAGGGGATAAAAGCCTGGCCGCCGAAGCCGGGATTGACCGACATCACCAGCACCAGATCGATCATGTCGATGACATATTCGATCGCCGTGATCGGCGTGCCCGGATTGAGCGAGACGCCGGCCTTCTTGCCGAGGCTGCGGATCGCCTGCAGCGAGCGATGCAAATGCGGACCTGCCTCGGCGTGAACCGTGATGTGATCGCAGCCGGCCTTGGCGAAGGCTTCGAGATAGGGATCGGCGGGCGAAATCATCAGATGCGCGTCGAAGATCTTTTTGCTGTGCGGGCGGATCGCCTTGATCACATCGGGCCCGTAGGAAATGTTCGGAACGAAATGCCCGTCCATCACGTCGAGATGAATCCAATCGGCGCCAGCCGCGTCGACGGCGCGGACTTCGTCGCCCAGTTTGGAAAAATCCGAAGCCAGGATCGACGGCGCGATGACGAGGGGGCGTGACGCAAATTGGCCGGCCATGTGCGTTCTTCCGAAAAACCACGTTCGATGCGCAGCATCGGTTTCCGGGTAACACGCGCAAAGCCCGGGGGCAATGCGGGCAGGCAGGCCGCGGCGAGGGCGGAAATTTCTGCCGCCATGGCATCAATTGCCGGGGCCACGGGCCAGTCCTCGGCGCAGAAAATCCTTATTTTATTGGGTTTTTGGCACTGGCACGGCGCTTGCTGATCCCTGTGCCGTCAACGCAAAGGCCGCCTCGCGCGGCATCTGTCGGAGTTTTCGCTATGCTGTTTGCCCTTGGCGCCGCGTCCTCCTTGCTGGATAGCCTGCAATCGCTGACCCAACCGAAATCGTCGGCCCCGCAGACCACGGGTTTCAGCCAGACCTCGCCCAACCCGTTCGATATCTCCGGCGGCACGGCCGGCTCGGCAAGTTCGGCCCCGGCCTCCGGCGCGACCGTTGGCTCGCAGCTATCGCCGGTGACCATGAGCGCGCTGCTGGCGGCGCAAGGCCAGTCCTCGGCCGGTTCGACCACGTCGACATCCACCAGCCCTTCCAGCGCGCTGCAGGACCTGTTCTCGCAGATCGACGCCAATGGCGACGGCCAGATCAGCAAATCGGAATTCGAAAACGCGCTCGGCGCCGGCGGAACCAACCTTGCGCAGGCCGACGACGTCTTCAACAAGCTCGACACCAACGGCGACGGCTCGGTCAGCCTCGACGAACTGAAGTCGGCGCTGCAGGGCGCCGGCGGCAAGGGCGGTCACCACCATCATCATGTCGCCAGCTCGGACGGGTCCGGTGACACGAGTGGGACCGGTGGCACCAGCGGTGCCGGCGGATCGAGCGCCGATCCGCTGCTGCAGGCGTTGAGCGGCGCGTCGTCCACCTCGGTGACCAACAGCGACGGCTCGACCACGACCTCGGTGACCTACGCCGACGGATCGAAAGTCACGATGACGTCGCCCGCAACGTCGACCTCCTCCGGCGGCACGACCTCATCCAATAGCGCGATATCGTCGTATAACCTGATCGAGCAGATGATTCAGCGCGAGGCGCAAATGATCTCCTCCGGCGCCACCGCGGCGCTCTCGGTCAGCGTCTGAACGGATTAAGCGGTACGGTAGCGACCAGCTATCCAAACCGGTCCTTCCACGCCGGCAGCGCGTCGGGAAACGGCAGCGCGGTCGCCAGGTAGACGCCGCGCGCAATGGCGCGGGCCACCACATTGGCCGCGACCATGCCGAGTTCGGTCAGGCCGGCCAGCGGATCGACCGGCTTTTCGCCCGTTGCCGCGGCGAACAGCACATCACCATCGGTCGGCGCGTGCACCGGATAGATCGCGCGGGCAAATCCGGTCTGTGCGATCACGGCGAGCCGCCTGGCCTGGACTTTCGTCAGCTCGGCGTCGGTGACGACGACGGCGAGCGTGGTGTTCTCCATCGACGTTGCGGCAGCCGCACCCTTGATCCGCATCGCCAGCATTTCAGGCGTGAAGGACGGCGGCAAACCGCGGCCACCATATTCGTCGTCGGCCTCGAACGGCGCCGCCCAGAACCACGGTCCATCGCCGACCGTGACGCTGCCGACCGCATTGACCACCGCAAGCGCTGCGACCCGGACACCTCCTTGCGTCGCCGCCGATGCCGAACCGAGACCGCCCTTGAAATTCGCGGTGGTTGCACCGAGTCCGGCGCCGACGCTGCCGAGCGCAAAATCGGCGCCGGCTGCCGCCGCCGCGGCGTAGCCGAAGTCGCGGTAAGGCGAAAAGCGACCCCAATTCTTGTTGCCGCCGTTCAACAGATCGAAACAAATCGCGCCGGAAACGATCGGAATCACCGCGCCGCGGACCACAAAGCCGCGGCCCTGCTCGGCGAGCCAGGCCTGCACCCCGCCGCCGGTCTCGATCCCGAACGCCGAGCCGCCGGACAGCGCGATGGCGTCGATCCGCTCCACGGTATTGGCGAGATCGAGCAGCGCGCCCTCGCGGGTGCCGGGCGCGCCGCCGCGCACATCCATCGCCGCCACCGCCGGCTTGTCGAAAACGACCGCGGTGACGCCGGAGGCGAGTGCGGCATCCTCGGCGTGGCCGACCCGGACGCCCGTGATATCGGTAAGGAGGTTTTTCATCGCATGTTCCTGCGCCTCGCAGATGACCGCACGGCTGCGCTGCGGTCAACATCGCAGCATCGGCGTCCGACACACAAAAGCGCCCCGGCGAACCGGGGCGCTTGATGCCGCGAAGAACTTACCAGGCCTTACGACCCCTTCGGATTGATCTCGGTGTAGCCGCCCTTGGCGTCCCATTTGTAGACGACGTAGTCGAGCTGCTTGATGTCGCCCTTGGCGTCGAATTCCAGCTTGCCGATCACGGTATCCCAGGCGCCGGCCTTGATGGTGTCCATCACCTTCTTCGGATCGGTGGTGCCGGCTTTCGCCACCGCCTGCGACCAGACCTGCAGCGCGGCGTAGGTGTAAAGCGTATAGCCTTCGGGATCGATGTTCCTGGCCTTGAACTTCTCGACGATCGCCTTCGCGGTCGGCTTGTTGCGCGGGTCGGGACCGAAGGTGAACAAGGTGCCTTCACCGGCGGGGCCGGTGATCGAGGCGAACTCCTTGTCGGCCAGCGCGTCGCCGGCCATCAACACCGTCTGCAATCCCTGATCGCGCATCTGGCGCAGGATCAGGCCCGATTCCTGATGATAGCCGCCGACATAAACCAGATCGATCTTCTCGAGCTTCAGGCGCGATACGATGGCGTTAAAATCCTTGTCGCCCTTGTTGTAGGACTCGAACATCTTCTCGGTGAAGCCGGCTTTGTTGAGTGCCTTCTTGGTCTCGTCGGCAAGCCCCTTGCCGTAGGTGGTCTTGTCGTTGAGGATGGCGACGTTCTTGCCCTTGTAGTTCTTGGCGATGTATTCGGCGGCGACCAGGCCCTGCTGGTCGTCGCGGCCGCAGACGCGGGCGACGTTCCACAGCTTGCGCTCGGTGTAGAGCGGGTTGGTGGAGGCCGGCGTGATCTGCAGCACGTTGCCGTCCGCATAGGCTTCGGAGGCCGGGATCGACGACGACGAGCAATAATGGCCGGCAACGAACGGGATTTTCGCGCTGGCGATCTTTTCCGCAACCGAACGCGCCTGCTTGGGATCGCAGGCGTCGTCCTCGACGTCGAGCGCCAGTTTCTTGCCGAGCACGCCGCCGGCGGCGTTGAGATCCCCGATCGCCTGTTCGGCGCCGTTCTTCATCTGCCGGCCGAATGCGGATTCGCCGCCCGTCATCGGGCCCGCCACGGCGATGGTGATGTCCTGCGCAAATGCCGCGGTCGAAAGCGCAAACGACGCGCCCAATACCAGGCCGATGAGTTTTGGTGATTTCATGAGGGTCCTCGCGGGTGGATCGCTACGGGAAGTGCCCGGCAGGGCCGGGTTCGAAAATCGAAGGTATTGTCGGCTGAATTCGTCCCGAAGTCATCGGCAAATTTCGGGCAAATCCAAATCGTGGTCCCGGCCAACGCCGGCGACCGCGGTGGAATTGTGGCTACCCCCGCCTCCCGCCTTCCAGATAGGCTGCCCGGATTTCCGGTCGCTGCAGCAGTTCAGTGCCGGTTCCTGCCAGCGTGATCAGGCCGTTGACCATGACATAGCCGCGATGTGCCAGTTTCAGCGCATGATTGGCGTTCTGTTCGACGATCAGCACGGTGAGACCGTCCTGCCGGTTCAGGGTCCGGATTGCGTCGAAAATCTGGCGCGCGATCAACGGTGCGAGGCCGAGCGAGGGCTCGTCCAGCATCAATAGGCGAGGGCGGCTCATCAGCGCGCGGCCGATCGCCAGCATCTGCTGCTCCCCGCCGGATAGCGTGCCGCCGCGCTGGGTCATCCGCTCCTTGAGGCGTGGAAACAGCGTCAGCACCCGTTCGAGGCCGGCCATGCGCTCGGTCTCGCTGCAGGAGGTCGCGTCGGCGCCCATCTGCAGGTTCTCCGCCACGCTCATGCGCGGGAAAATCCGGCGGCCCTCCGGCGATTGCGCGATCCGCAGCCGCGCGATCTCATGGGTCGGCACGCCAGTGATATCGCGGCCGTCGAACAGGAT
>DATNMT010000265.1:0-4197 GCA_035602495.1 Bradyrhizobium sp. | reverse complement strand
CGGCCTGCTTGGCGGACTTCTGACAGGGCGCGGCAGTGGCGCGGTGGCCGGCGCACTGGTCGGCGGCACGACCGGCGCGATCGCGGCGTCGCGGCCCGGCTATTATCTGTCGCAGGGCAACTGCTACTATCGCTATCCGTCAGGGCAGTATGTGCAGGCCGACCCAAGGGCGTGTTATTGAGGCGTAACGCGGGGCAAGGCAGGCTCGCCGCGGCTTGGCCGTCGCGGTTGTCTGCCGTGCAAAATGATCAAGCCGACCGAAATGCACGAGATCACGTCCGTTGGGTGCATCCGGACGATGATGATCGCCGGTGATTCCGGTGGATAGGTCAATTGTGGGCTTGCAACCAATAGACGCCAGCTCACCGTGCCGCGACCAGGGAGAAGATGTCGGCTGAATTGCAGGCAATGGCGTGGCGATACCCAGCGAAAGGAATTTGCATCTACTGCGGTGCCACGAAATATAGTGCGCTAAGCGAAAAACCTCTCACGACTGAACATATTATGCCAGTCGCGTTAAACGGTGACCTCGAACTACCCGAGTCAAGTTGTCTGAAGTGTGAGAGAATCACGGGTAGGACCGAGCAGTTGGCCCTACAGGGTGTCTATCGCGGGCTACGAGCACGCTTGGGCTACAAGCATCGACACAAAAAGGAACAGCCGACAACGCTACCGGTCTTTATTCCAGTGGCGGAAGGCAAAGATACCAAGCTAGATATTCCGGTTGACGAATATCCGCACGTGCATTTTTTTCTGAGCCTTGGCACCCCAGGAAGGCTTCTCGGCGTCCCGTCCGGTGCGGAATTTGGTCCAGCGCATCGGTGGATGAGAGCCCAAGCGAGCGATATTTCGGAACCCGTCACATCCAAGAAGCTAAAATCGTTTGCTACTCCGTCACTCGATTTGCATAGCTTCTGTAGAATGCTCGCAAAAATTGGTCATAGCTATGCTTCAGCGGAGTTAATGCCGGGCGCTTTCTCTCCGTTACTTCTCGATCTGATATTGCGCGACAGCAAAGATGTCTTCCACCTAGTCGGCGGGTATTCCGGGGAACCGGACCCGCCCGTAAAGGAACCGTACCTGATCTCGATGGAGACATCGACAGTCTTCGACAATACCTATCTAGTTGCCAAAATTAGACCGTTCGCGAACGTCGAGGGATCACCGCACTATCGAATCGTTGTTGGCATTCGGAATTGACCGCTCCGACTGCGACCGCATCAGTTCGGAATGGACCCGGATGAGGGTGGCGATCCCAGCAGGATTCGAACCTGCAACCCACGGAGTAGAAATCCGTTACTCTATCCAGTTGAGCTATGGGACCGGTGGCCGCCTTATAGCATTGCCAATATGAAAAATCCGCTGCCCCGCCAAGTCCGGACCGAACCCTTTTCCAGTACCTAGCGACAAAGCCAGGCGGTGGACGGTCTGGTCCGCCCTGAAAACCCATGCTGCGCCGGCGGCCGGCTGCTGGCGTCGCAACAGGACCGGGCTTACGACAAATGTTGCATGCGACCTTTTCGCCCGCCTCTTGCCCCGCCATGAGTCCGTCACCTTTTGGCGCACTTCTTCATCCTACGCGGCGTTCGTCCGCGGCCCAGGGAGCTCCCCATGATCGGTTTGGTTCGCGCCGCAACACTTTGCGCAACGCTGGCGCTTGGCCTCGTCTCGGCGCAGGCGGCGGATAAGGCCTTCAAACGCGACGATCTCGCGGATTCCGCGATCAAGCTGGAGGCCCAGATCAAGAGCGAGGCGGGGCCCGTCGCCAAATCCAGCGCGACCCTGAAGACCGATGCGGATGCCGCCTTCAGGCGCAGCGACTTCCGCACCGGCCTGCAGATCCTCGGCCAGATCGCCGCCACCGCCCCTGAAGACAGCGGCAACTGGCTGCGGCTGGCGCGCACCATCTTCCAGATCAGGCCCGCAACCTCTTCCGAGCAGACGTTCCTGCTGGAGCGCGCCTCGACTGCGGCCTATATCGCCTATCAGCGCGCCGGCAACCCCGGTGAGGAAGCCGACGCGCTTGCGGTACTCGGCCGCGCCATGAGCGAGCGCCGGCTGTGGCGGCCGGCGCTGGACGCGTTGCGGCTGTCGCTCGATCAGCGCGAGGTCGCCGAGGTACGCGGCCAATACGAGAAGCTGCGCGACGAGCACGGCTTCCGGCTGCTGGATTACACCGTCGATTCCGATTCGGCCTCGCCGCGCGCCTGTTTCCAGTTCTCCGAGGAATTGGCCAAACGCACCGATTTCGCGCCGTATCTCGCGCTCGCCGGCAACGACAAGCCGGCACTGACATCGGAGGGCAAGCAGCTTTGCGTCGACGGCCTCAAGCACGGCGACCGCTACAATATCAATCTGCGCGCCGGCCTGCCGTCCACCGTCAAGGAGGGCCTGCCGAAATCGGCTGAGTTCAACATCTATGTGCGCGACCGCAAGCCGTTCGTGCGCTTCACCGGGCGCGCCTATGTGCTGCCGCGCACCGGCCAGCGCGGCATTCCGCTGGTCAGCGTCAATACGCCGGCGGTGCTGGTGAACGTGTTCCGGATCGGCGACCGCAACCTGATCAACACCGTGATCGACAGCGATTTCCAGAAGGCGCTCAGCCGGTACGAGCTTTCCAGCCTCGGCGACGAGCGCGGCGTCAAGGTCTGGACCGGGGAAGTGGCCACCGCGCCGACGCTGAACCAGGACGTCACCACGGCGTTTCCGGTCGATCAGGCGCTCGGCGAATTGCAGCCGGGCGTCTATGTCATGACGGCGACGCCGAAAACCCCCGGCAGCGACGACGATTATTCGCTGGCGACGCAATGGTTCATCGTTTCCGATCTCGGCGTCACCGCGTTCTCCGGCAATGACGGCATCCACGTCTTCGTCAATTCGCTGGCCTCGACCGATGCGGTGGGCAAAGCCGAGGTGCGGCTGGTCGCGCGCAACAACGAAATTCTCGCCACCCGCAAGACCAACGAGTCCGGTCATGTGCTGTTCGAGGCGGGGCTGGCCCGCGGCGAGGGCGGCCTTTCGCCGGCGATGGTGACGGTGTCGGGCGAGAAGACCGACTATGCCTTCCTCAGCCTGAAGACCAACGCCTTCGATCTCAGCGATCGCGGCGTCGCGGGGCGGGAAGCGCCGGCAGGTGCCGATGCCTTTGTCTATGCCGAGCGCGGCGTCTACCGCTCCAACGAGACCGTGTACCTCACCGCGCTGCTGCGCGACGGCCAGGGCAACGCCGTGAGCGGCGGGCCGCTGACGCTGGTGATCGAACGGCCCGACGGCGTCGAATTCCGCCGCGCCACGCTGCCGGACCAGGGCGCGGGCGGCCGCAGCCTGTCGCTGACGCTGAACTCCGCGGTCCCGACCGGGACCTGGCGGGTACGGGCCTACGTCGACCCCAAGGGCGCGGAGGTCGGCGAAACCACCTTCATGGTCGAGGATTACATCCCGGAACGGATCGAATTCGACTTATCTTCCAACGACAAGCAGCTCAAAGCTGATGCTCCCGCACAGCTCAAGGTCGATGGCCATTTCCTTTATGGCGCGCCGGCCTCCGCCCTCCAGCTCGAAGGCGAGATGCTGGTCGCACCGGCCGCCGAGCGGCCGGGCTATGCCGGCTACCAGTTCGGCGTCAAGGACGAGGAGACCACCAGCAACGAGCGCACCCCGATCGAAGGCCTGCCCGAAACCGACGCCAATGGCGCCGCCACTTTCCCGGTCAGTCTTGCAAAGCCGCCCGCCTCGAGCCGTCCGCAGGAAGCCCAGATCTTCGTCCGGGTGGCGGAAGCCGGCGGCCGCGCGGTCGAGCGCAAGCTGGTGCTGCCGGTCGCCCCCGCCATTGCCATGATCGGCGTCAAGCCGCTGTTCGGCGACAACAACGTCGCCGAAGGCGACAAGGCCGGTTTCGACGTGGTCTTCGTTGCGCCCGACGGCAAGGCGCTGGCGCGCGACGGTCTGCGCTACGAGCTGTTGAAGATCGAATCCCGCTATCAATGGTATCGACAAAACTCGTCCTGGGATTTCGAGCCGGTCAAATCGACCACCCGCGTCGCCGACGGCGATCTCGCCATCAAAGCCGATCAGCCGTCGCGGATCACGCTGTCGCCGCAGCCCGGCCGTTATCGCCTCGACGTCAAATTGACCGACGCCGACGGGCCGCTGACCTCGGTGCAGTTCGATGTCGGCTGGTATTCCGACGGCAGCGCC
>DATNMT010000243.1:0-9841 GCA_035602495.1 Bradyrhizobium sp. | reverse complement strand
GATCGCCTCGTTCAACGAGCAGACCACCGACGGCCTGAAGAAGGCGATCGCCGATATCGGAAAACAGATTCCGCAGGACAAGTTGGCGGGCTTCGTCGTCGACCTCCGCAACAATCCCGGCGGATTGCTCGACCAGGCGGTCTCGGTCACCAGCGCCCTGATGGCGCGGGGCGAGGTGGTCTCGACGCGGGGCCGCACGCCCGAGGAAACCCAGCGCTTTGTCGCCAAGGGCGGCGATCTCACCAAGGGCAAGCCGCTGGTGGTGTTGATCAACGGCGGGTCGGCCTCGGCTTCCGAGATCGTGGCCGGCGCGCTGCACGATCACAAGCGCGCCACGCTGATCGGCACCCGCTCGTTCGGCAAGGGCTCGGTGCAGACCATCATCCCGCTCGGGGCCGGCAACGGCGCGCTGGCGCTGACCACGGCGCGCTATTTCACCCCGTCGGGCCATTCGATCCAGGCGCTGGGCGTCAATCCTGATATCGAGGTGCTGCAGGCGGTACCGGACGAGCTGAAGGACCGCCCCGAGCTGAAGGGCGAGGCCTCGATGCGCGGCCATCTGTCGGCCGAAGGCGCCGAGCAGACCGGGTCGCAATCCTACGTGCCGCCCAATGAGAAGGACGACAAGGCGCTGGCGGCGGCCTACAACTTCCTGCGCGGAGTCACCGTCAATGCCGACGCTCCCGCGCCGCCCAAGGCGCCGGTTCCGAATTAGAGCGTTTCCAAGCGAAAGCCCGCCCCGGACTTGAACCGGGGTGGGCAGCGGTTCGCGTGAAGAAAACGCGTCAAACCAGAACTGTGCGCCGGCAGCAGTGTCCCTTGCGCCGGCCCAGCCACGAACTGTTCTTTATTGCATGCGCGCCCCGGTGCGATCCGAACGGTGGTGCCGCGATCGCTTCGGGGCGACGCCGACGGTTTCGTCCGACGACCAGCTGCGAGTATCTTGCGCAGGGCCGCGCCGGTAATTGGAATCGGTGTAGGGATTGCCGGGCCCCTTATTCTGGCAGTTCGCATAGGGGTAGAACTGGGCGCAATAGCCGGGTTCCGAAATCACCTGTTGCGCCGGCGCCGGGGTCTCGATCGCGGCCGACAGGACTGCGACCACGCCAAGAAGCTTGAAGGTCGACATTGCATTTCTCCGGGTGTGGGATTCTCCGCGTGAATGCGACCTAAGATTAACACCGCAGACCGGGACTTAACTCCGCCCCTTCTCGATCACACCAGCGTGACAATGACGCTTGGTGAGTTCAATCGCCAACGCGGTAATGCCCGGACTTGCCGCCCCTTTTTTCGACGAGATGAATGGCTTCGATGCGCACGCCGCGCTCCGCCGCCTTGATCATGTCGTAGATCGTCAGACAGGCGACCGACACCGCCGTCAGCGCCTCCATCTCGACCCCGGTCGGGCCGGTGACCTTCACGGTGGCGCGCACGATGCAGCCGGGCAGCCGTTGGTCGGGCGTAATGTCGACCGTGACCTTCGACAGCGCCAGCGGATGGCACAGCGGGATCAGTTCCGAAGTGCGCTTGGCCGCCATGATGCCGGCGAGCCGGGCCGCGCCCAGCACATCGCCTTTCTTGGCATTGCCGGAAACGATCAGCTCCAGCGTCGCCTTGCTCATGACGACGCGGCCTTCCGCGACCGCCGTTCGTTCGGTCGCGGCCTTGGCCGACACATCGACCATCCGCGCCTCACCGCGGGAGTCGATGTGGGTGAGGGCGGGCTTATCCCTGGAAGATTTGCGCGCCATGGCTCAGCGGGTGCCGGTCGCGCGAGCGGCTGCGTCACGGGCCAGAAGCGCGCGCGTCGCCGCCGCCACATCGGCCTGCCGCATCAGGCTTTCGCCGACCAGGAACGTCGACATCCCGACGCGCGCCAGCCGCGCCAGATCGGACGGCGCGAAGATGCCGCTTTCGCCGACCATCAGGCGGTCGCCGGGGATCAGCGGCGCCAAAGCTTCGCTGGTCTCGAGCGTGGTCTCGAAGGTGCGCAAATTCCGGTTGTTGACGCCGATCAGCGGCGAGCGAAGTTTTAGCGCGCGGTCGAGCTCGGCCCGTTCATGGATTTCGATCAGCACGTCCATGCCAAGCGCAATCGCCGTGTCCTCGATATCCCTGGCCGCAATGTCGTCGAGCGCTGCCATAATGATAAGGATGCAGTCGGCACCGAAGGCGCGGGCTTCGACCACTTGATAGGTGTCGTACATGAAGTCCTTGCGCAGCACCGGCAGCGAGGTGGCTGCGCGCGCGGCCACCATGAAGTCGAGATGGCCCTGAAACGACGGCGTATCGGTCAGCACCGAGAGACACGCCGCACCCCCGGCTTCATAAGCCCTGGCAAGTGCCGGCGGGTCGAAATCGGCGCGGATCAGGCCCCTGGATGGCGAAGCCTTCTTCACCTCGGCGATCAGCGCATATTCGCCTTGGGCGAGCTTTTGGCGAATCGCCCTGACGAACCCGCGCGGCGGCGACGCCGCCTTGGCCCGCGCTTCGACGCTGGCAAGCGGATGCGCGCGCTTGGCAGCCGCGATCTCCTCGCGCTTGTAGGCCTCGATCTTGGTCAGGATGTCGGACATCGGAGGGCCCCCGCGGTCAGCTGTTGGAGACCGCGATCAGACGCTTCAGCCGTGCCGCGGCCGCGCCGGTGTCGAGCGACTTCACGCCGAGCGCCACGCCTTCCTTCAGATCCTTGGCGCGGCCGGCCACGATCAGCGCCGCGGCCGCGTTCAGCAAGGCGACATCCCGAAAAGGGCTCGGCATCCCGTCGAGCACGCTTTGCAGCGCGACGGCGTTGGCGTCGGCATCGCCGCCCTTCAGCGCGTCACCGGTGGCGCGCGGCAGGCCCGCTTCCTCCGGCGTCACCTCGAAGGTGCGGATCTTGCCGTTCTCGAGTGCTGCGACGAAGGTCGGGCCGGTGAGGGTAATTTCGTCGAGGCCGTCGGATCCGTGCACCACCCAGACGGATTGCGCGCCGAGGTTTTTGAGCACCTGCGCCAGCGGCTGCACCCATTGCTTGGAAAAGACGCCAACCATTTGGCGCGTAACGCCGGCCGGGTTGGACAGCGGGCCCAGCAGATTGAAGATCGTGCGCGTCGCCAGTTCAACCCGGGTCGGACCGACGTTCTTCATGGCGGGATGATGCGACGGCGCGAACATGAAGCCGATGCCGGCTTCCTCGACGCAGCGGCCGACCTGCTCGGGCTTGATTTCGATCTTCACACCCAACGAAGACAAGACGTCGGCCGCGCCCGAACGCGACGACAGCGCGCGGTTACCGTGCTTGGCGACCGGAACGCCGGTGCCCGCAACGATAAACGAGGCGCAGGTCGAAACGTTGACCGAGCCCGAGCCGTCGCCGCCGGTGCCGACCACGTCGATAGCGTCCGCGGGAGCCTTGACCCGCAGCATCTTGGCGCGCATCGCGGAAACCGCGCCGGTGATCTCCTCGACGGTCTCGCCGCGGACGCGAAGCGCCATCAGCAATCCGCCCATCTGCGAGGGCGTGGCCTCGCCGGACATCATGCTGTCGAAGGCGGATGCGGACTCGTCGCGCGACAGCGTCGCGCCGGTGGCGACTTTTCCAATGATAGATTTGAGGTCGTCCATCGCGTGCTTTCGGAAGGCTCATATACTCTGGAGCATCAGGCTCAATTATTATTCGCGCCCGTCACCTGCGCGAAAGCGGCCTGATTGACCGACGTGCCGATGTCGGTTTCAAGCTTGGTGACATTTTGCGCGACCAGCTCATCGGTCAGGCCGCGCTGAAGGGTCTCCTTCAGTTTCTTGATCTCGTCGGAGGCAAGGTCGACCGGCGGCACGCTGACGTCGGTGACGCGGAATACGATCCACTCGTTGGCGCCTGCGACCGAGGTTTGTCCGGCGCCGTCCTTGGCGGTGCGAAACGCCGCCGCGATCGCGCCGGCGGGCACGCCGGGCAGCGAGGCGTCGCGCCGGAATCCGCTGGCGGTCTCGACCTTCAATCCCTGCGCCGCTGCCTCGTCGGCGAGCTTGCCGCCGCCCTGATCGAGCTTCTGCACCATTTCGGTCGCTTTGGCTTTCAGCCGGCTCGAGATCTGGTCGTCGCGCCATCGCGCCTCGACCTGATCCTTGACCTCGTCGAGGTTGCGCTCGCGCGACGGGGTGATGCCGAGAACGTCGTACCAGACATAGCCGCCGTTGAACGAGATCGGGTCGTTGTCGACGCCGACATCGCTGTTAAAGGCCTGCGAGACGACATCGAGCCCCTGCGGGATGCTGGCTGCCAATTGGCCGTTGCGAAGACGGCCGGAGCGATCGACGGCGTCGATGGTGACGGCGGCGAGCCCCAGTTTCTGGGCGGCCTCGACGACGCTTGCACCACCCCCGCGCTCGTCCTCCATCTTGTCGCGCAGCTCCGCAGACCTGACGCGCGCGCGTTCGGTCGCCAGTTCCCGCTTCAGGCCGGCGGCGAAGTTTTCATAGGCGGGTTCGGTGCCGGGCTCGATCTTGCCGATCCTGACCAGCGCCACGCCGAACTTGCCCTGCACCGGCTGGCTGACCTCGCCTGAGGGCAGCGAAAAGGCCGTGTTCGCAATCTCGGGATCGATGATGGCCGATTTTGCGACCATGCCGAGGTCGACGTCGCCGGCGCTCAGCCCGCGCTCCTTGGCGAGATCCTCGAACGATGTTCCCGAAGCGATCCGGCTGCGCGCGGCCTGTGCTTCTTCCGCGTTCGGAAACACGATTTGCGAGACCTCGCGTTTTTCCGGCGTTCCGAGCCGGTCGCGCCGTTGCTCGAACAGCTTCCTGGCATCCTCATCGGAGACCTCGGACCATTTGCCGACATCTTCCGGCGTGATCGCGACAAAGGCGATCTTGCGATATTCGGGGGCGCGGAACTGGGCCTTGTGGTCGTCGAAATAGCCGGCCAGGGTTTCCGGTGACGGCGGATCGATCGTTCCGGCCTGCGCGGCGTCGAGTTTGACGTATTCGATCGAACGCTGTTCGCTCTGGAAGCGGCTCAGCGCCTCGATCATCGTTTTCGGCGGCTCGAGACCGGCCGAGATGGCGCCCGCGATCTGTCGGCGCAGCGACACCTTGCGCTGGTCGGCGATATAACGCTGCTCGGTAAAGCCGTATTGGCGGATCGTGGCCTGGAAACGTGCCGGGTCGAAGCTGCCGCCGACGCTCTTGAAACTGGGATCGGCAAAGATCGTGCGCATGGTCTCGGCGTCGGACTGTCCAAGCCCGAGCCGGCGTGCCTGCTCATCCAGAGCGGCTTCCGCGATGGTCTGCTGCAGCACCTGACGGTCAAAGCCGAAGGCTCGGGCCTGATCCATCGTCAAGGGGCGGCCGAACTGGCGGCCGATCTGCTGCAGCCTGTCGGTGTAGAGCTGACGGAATTCATTGAGAGAGATTTCGGTATGGCCGACGGTCGCCAGCGTCGATTGTCCGAAACCCCGGAAAATGTCGGCGATGCCCCAGATCCCGAAACTGACAATCAATACGCCCATCACCACGGCCATAATCGTCTTGCCGAGCCAGTTTGATGAGGCTTTCCGCATTCCTCGAAGCATGGGTCCAACTTGTGTTGCAGGAGGGAACCGGGTCGCGTCCCAGGGAATTCGGCATCGAATTCCGCAAACGGGCGTCACCGGGTTGATAACGCATCATAAAGTGGCAAGGCCGTCGTCGCAACCTTGGCGGGGAGCCAATTGAGGCAGTTAACGGGTGTGGCTGCGGCGGTATCTAGAACTGGCCGGCGCGCTCTGCTAGCGCTGGCTTCGACGTTAAATTTCCGACAGGGAATTCCGACATGACCGACGCCATCCGGCCCCTTATCGCCGGCAATTGGAAAATGAACGGCCTGAGGTCTTTTTCGGTCGAATTCGAGGCCATGCTGGCGGGGGCTGCCGACGTGGCTGCCAAGGCGGATCTCCTGGTTTGCCCGCCGGCGACGCTGATTGCGGAGTTTGCGGAACGGGCGCGCCGCTCAGAGAGGCTCGCGGTCGGCGCGCAGGACTGCCATCCCAAGGCTTCGGGTGCCCATACCGGCGATATCTCGGCCGAAATGCTGGCGGATGCCGGCGCCCGCGCCATCATTGTCGGCCATTCGGAGCGACGCGCCGACCACGGCGAGACCGACGTGCTGGTCCGGCAGAAGGCGGAAGCCGTCTGGCGGGCCGGCCTTACCGCCATCGTCTGCATCGGCGAGACCCGGCATCAGCGTGATGCCGGACAAACTCTCGACATTTGCCAGGGCCAGCTCAACCTCTCGCTGCCGGATGGCGCGCGATCGGACAATCTGGTGGTGGCCTATGAGCCGGTCTGGGCGATCGGCACCGGCCTCACCCCGACGACAGCAGATGTCGAGCAGGTTCATTATTTTATTCGGGATCTTCTGGTCGCGCGGTTCAAGGGCGAGGGGGCTCGCATCCGCATCCTTTACGGCGGATCGGTCAAACCCTCGAACGCCCGCGAGTTGATGGCGGTCGCCAATGTCGATGGCGCGCTGGTTGGCGGAGCCAGCCTGAAAGCGGCCGATTTCCTGGCGATTGCCGCCGGCTGTCCCTAACCGGGCGCTGGCTGAGGCAGGCGCTTCCAATAGATCATCGTGCCCGTCAGTCCGCCATGCGGCTTGAGGGCGTAATCCGGGATCACGCCGCTCAACGTGAATCCAATCCCTTCATAAAGTCCGGAAGCGCCTTCCTCGACGGCGGTGTCGAGCACCAGCAGCGTGCGCCCGCGCGCGATGGCCATGCTTTCGGCCGCGTGCATCAAGGCCTTTGCCACGCCTCGGCCGCGGTGGCTGATCCGCGTCATCATTTTCGCGATCTCCGCCCGATGCGGCTGATTGGGCGGAAGCTGGAGCAGTAGCGTGACGGTTCCGACCAGGCGCGCCCCGTCAAACGCGCCGAGCACGATGCGCTCGCCGCGATCCGCGGATGCTAGCGAATCCCGCCAGAAATTTTCCGCCGTTTCCAAAGCCAGCGGGTGCATGAAGCTAACCGAACCGCCGCTCGCCACCGCCTCGACCAGGATTTCGCAGAGTTCAGCGCAGACCTGAGCTGAGGCCTTCAAGGGCATTATTTTGATATCGGACATCGCGTCAGCTCCGGGCGAGAACGACGACATAGGCGCAAGGCGCGCTGGTTTCGTTGGCAAACGTCACCTCGGATGGCGGCCCGAATCCGAGGCAGTCGCCGGGTCCAAGCAGATGTCGCTCGCCCGCCTCCGAGATGACGAGGTTGCCGCTGCGCACCCAGACCGCTTGACGGATATGGGCGTAAGACGAAGCGGGGAGCACCACTTGCTGCCTGGCCGGCAGTTCGACTTCGATGATCTCCAGGGGATGATCGGGCCGGCTGAACACTTGCTTGCGCAGATAGCCGGTCTTGGGGTCACGCCAGAGCGGCTGTTCGCTTGCCCGCGTCAACCGTCCCTGGCCCTCCGCCCGCAGCAAGAGACCCGCCAGCGTGAGGTCGAAGGCGCCAGCCAGCCGAACCAGAACCACGGCGGTTGGGCTTACCTCATCGCGTTCGATCTTGCTGATCGTCGCCTTGGACACGCCCGAGCGTTCCGCGAGATCCGCGAGCGACCAGCCGCGGCCGTCGCGTTCAAGGCGCAAACGGGCCGCGATCCGGGGGCCGGTTCCGTCTAACAAAATAGACATATATCTATTATATTAGACCATCGTCAGTCGAGCAAGAGGGCAGGGCAGACCGAGAGCGCGCGGACCCGCTGCAAACACGCGCTGCGGTGATTATCTCTCCGGCGCGGCTGGCGGGGGTGACAATGCCCCGTCCGATCGTGTAACACCGCGCCACTTCAAACACCGCAAACCCCTCAAGCAGCCGGACACCGGCGCTCCTGGTTTGTGACGGAAGGCAGAAGATGCAGACTGTCGCTATCGTAATTCACCTGATGATCGTTGCGACGCTGATCGCGACCGTGCTGCTGCAGAAATCCGAAGGCGGCGGCCTCGGCGTCGGCGGTGGCGCCGGCTTCATGTCGAGCCGCGGCACCGCGAATTTGCTGACCCGCACCACGGCGATACTTGCGTTTGGCTTCTTCCTCACCAGCCTGTTCCTGTCGTGGTACGCAAGCTACGACCGCAAGCCGAATTCGATCATCGGCGCCTCGCCGGCCTCGCAGTCGCAGCCGGCAGGTGGCGCGACGCCGGTCGCCCCCCCAACCAGTGGCGGCATTCTGGATTCGCTGAAGAAAGCCGACGAGCAGCAGAATCCGCCGGCACCCTCGGGGCCGCAGGCGCCGCGCTCGCAATAAAGCAGGGGGGCCATGCAGGACGGCGTCTGGCGTCCCGTATCAGAAATCCCCATCAAGAGCCTGATAACGCTTCAGATTTTACGTCACCCACAGCCCCTCAAAATGTTCGCTGCGGCGTGCGATTCGTTTTGGCGAATCGGCCCGGTGGCCTTAAAGGTTAAGTCCCATGGCGCGGTATATTTTCATCACCGGCGGCGTGGTTTCTTCGCTCGGAAAGGGTCTGGCTTCAGCGGCGCTGGGCGCTCTGTTGCAGTCGCGGGGCTACAAGGTCCGGCTTCGCAAACTCGATCCCTATCTCAATCTCGACCCCGGAACGATGTCGCCGTATCAGCATGGCGAGGTGTTCGTGACCGATGATGGCGCCGAGACCGATCTCGATCTCGGACACTACGAGCGCTTCACCGGACGGCCCGCCACCAAGGCCGACAACATCACCACCGGGCGCATCTATCAGGACATCCTGACCAAGGAGCGGCGCGGCGATTATCTCGGCGCCACCATCCAGGTGATCCCGCACGTCACCAACGCCATCAAGGATTTCATCCTCGACAGCAATGACGAATTCGACTTCGTGCTGTGCGAGATCGGCGGCACCGTCGGCGACATCGAGGGCCTGCCGTTCTTCGAGGCGATCCGCCAGATCAAGAACGACCTGCCGCGCGACCACGCCATCTACATTCATCTGACGCTGCTGCCGTTCATCCCGAGCGCCGGCGAGTTGAAGACAAAGCCGACCCAGCATTCGGTGAAGGAATTGCGCTCGATCGGCATCCAGCCGGACATCCTGCTGTGCCGCACCGATCGGCCGATCCCGAAGGAGGAGCGGCGCAAGCTTGGGCTATTCTGCAACGTGCGCGAAAGCGCCGTGATCGAGGCGCGCGACGTCGACAACATCTATGCCGTGCCAGAGGCCTATCACGCCGCCGGCCTCGACGACGAGGTGTTGGCGGCGTTCGGGATCGAGTCGAGAATTCCGCCGGCGCTGCAGAGCTGGAACGTCATCAACGAGCGCGTCCGTAATCCCGAGGGCGACGTCACCATCGCCATTGTCGGCAAGTATACCGGCATGAAGGACGCCTATAAATCGCTGATCGAGGCGCTCTCCCATGGCGGCATCGCCAACAAGGTCAAGGTCAATCTCGACTGGATCGAGAGCGAGGTGTTCGAGAACGAGGATCCCGCGCCGTTCCTCGAACACGTCAACGGCATTCTGGTGCCGGGCGGTTTCGGGCAGCGCGGCGCCGAGGGCAAGATCCGCGCGGCGCAGTTCGCGCGCGAGCGCGACGTACCCTATTTTGGCATCTGCTTCGGCATGCAGATGGCGGTGATCGAGGCCGCGCGCAATCTGGTCGGCATCGAGCAGGCCAATTCCACCGAGTTCGGCCCGACGCCGGAACCCCTGGTCGGCCTGATGACGGAATGGCTGCGCGGCAACGAACTCGAGAAGCGCACCAAGTCCGGCGATCTCGGCGGCACCATGCGCCTTGGCGCTTACCCTGCGGAATTGAAGCGCGGCAGCCGGGTGTCCGAAGTCTATGGCGGCGCCACCGAGATTTCCGAGCGCCACCGCCACCGC
>DATNMT010000231.1:0-9701 GCA_035602495.1 Bradyrhizobium sp. | reverse complement strand
CCCCGACCTCGAGAGCGAGCTTTGCTCGCCTCGGACCCCGCCACGCGCAAGGGCGCGTGGAGGGAGGGGAGCGCAGTGTGCCTCGCAACTCCGATCCTTTGGCCGGAAAAGGAGCTGAGCCACGACAAAAGCAGAGCGGCGCGCCCGATGAGCGCGCCGCTTGTTGGAGCTGCGGAAACTGCGATCAGCCCGCGGCAGTAACCGCGCGTTGGGCCATCACCTTGATCAGGTTGGCGCGGTAATCCGACGAGCCGTGAATATCGCTCATCAGGCCGTCGGCGGAAATCTTGACGCCGTCGAGCGCCGATGCCGACCAGTTGGCCTTCAGCGCCGCCTCGATCGCGCCCACCCGCATCACGCCGCTTTGCGAGGCACCGGTCGCGGCGACGCGGACGTCGCCCGATTTGGTCTTCGCGACGAACACGCCGGTCAGCGCGAAGCGCGAGGCCGGATGCGGAAACTTGCAATAGCCCGCCTTGGCTGGAACCGGGAAGGAGACGGCGGTAATGATCTCGCCGTCGGCCAGCGCGGTCGTGAACAGGCCCTTGAAGAAAGCATCGGCCGCAATGCTGCGCTTGTTGGTCTTGACGGTGGCCCCTAGCGCGAGCACCGCGGCCGGATAATCCGCGGCCGGATCGTTGTTGGCGATCGAGCCGCCGATGGTGCCGCGGTAGCGCACGGCGGGATCGCCGATCACCGAGGCGAGATAAGCGAGCGCGGGAATCGCCTTTTGCGCCGCGCCGCTGGTGGCGACGTCGTAATGCGTCGTCGCCGCCTTGACGGTCAGCGTGTCGCCGGACGCCTCGACGCCGATCAGGTCCTTGATCCTGCCGAGATCGATCACGTCGGACGGCGAGGCCAGCCGCTGCTTCATCACCGGGATCAGGGTATGGCCGCCGGCGAGGTATTTTGCTTCTTTGCCCCTGGAAAAGAGCCCTGCCGCTTCATCGACGGAGGAAGGGCGATGGTAGATGGTCTCGTACATGTTGCTGCTCCCTCTCAACCGTGAATGGCGTGCCACACCCGGTCGGGTGTTGCCGGCATTTCCAGCTTGTTGTTGCCGATCGCATCGGTGATGGCGTTGATCACGGCGGCGGACGCGCCGATCGCGCCGGCCTCGCCGCAACCCTTGACGCCGAGCGGATTGCCCGGACACAGCGTCGTGGTGTGGCTCAGCTTGAACGACGGCAGGTCGTCGGCGCGCGGCATGGTGTAGTCCATGAACGAGGCGGTCAGGAGCTGACCGTTGCCGTCATAGACCGCGCCTTCCAGCAGCGCCTGGCCGATGCCCTGGGCGAGGCCGCCATGGACCTGGCCCTCGACGATCATCGGGTTGATCAGCCGGCCGAAATCGTCGGCCGCGACGAAGTTGACGAAGGAGGTCTTGCCGGTTGAGGCATCGACCTCGAGCTCGCAGATATAGGCACCGGCCGGGAAGGTGAAGTTGGTCGGGTCGTAGAACGCCGTCTCCTTCAGGCCCGGCTCCATGCCGTCCGGCAGATTGTGCGCGGTGTAGGCGGCGAGCGCGACCATCGGCAGCGCGATCGACTTGTCGGTGCCGGTGACCTTGAACTCGCCGTTCTCGATCACAATGTCGCCTTCGGAGGCTTCCAGCGCGTGCGCGGCGATCTTCTTGGCCTTGGCTTCGACCTTTTCCATCGCCTTGATGATGGCGGTGCCGCCGACCGCAATCGAGCGCGAGCCGTAAGTGCCCATGCCGAACTGCACCTTGTCGGTGTCGCCGTGCACGATCGAGACCTGGCTGATCGGAACGCCGAGACGCTCGGCAATCAGCTGCGCGAACGTGGTCTCATGGCCCTGGCCGTGGCTGTGCGATCCCGTCAGGACTTCGATGGTGCCGACCGGGTTGACGCGGATCTCCGCGGATTCCCACAGGCCGACGCCGGCGCCGAGACTCCCGACCGCTTTGGAGGGCGCAATGCCGCAGGCCTCGATGTAGCAGGAGACGCCGATGCCGCGGTGCTTGCCTTCGGACTTCGCCTTGGCCTTGCGCGCGGGGAAGCCGGCATAGTCGATCGCCTTCATCGCGGAATCAAGCGAGGCGCCGAAATCGCCGATGTCGTAGGCCATGATGACCGGCGTCTGATACGGAAATTGCCTGATGAAATTCTTGGCCCGCAGTTCCGCCGGATCGACCTTCAACTGCCGCGCCGCGGTTTCCATCATCCGCTCGACAAGGTAGCTCGCCTCGGGCCGGCCCGCGCCACGATAGGCGTCGACCGGCGTGGTGTTGGTGTAGACGCCGATCACCTCGGCATAGATCGCCGGGATGACGTACTGGCCCGACAACAGCGTGACATAGAGATAGGTCGGCACCGCCGAGGAGAACAGCGACATATAGGCGCCGAAATTGGCGTGGGTCTTGACCCGCAGTCCCAGAATCTTGTTGTCCTTGTCGAACGCCATCTCCGCCTTCGAGACATGGTCGCGGCCGTGCGCGTCGGTGAGGAAGGCTTCCGAGCGGTCGCCGGTCCACTTCACCGGGCGGCGGACTTTCTTGGAGGCCCACAGCGCCACCATCTCTTCCGGATAGATGTAGATCTTCGAGCCGAAACCGCCGCCGACATCCGGCGCGATCACCCGCAGCTTGTGCTCGGGGGCGATGTTGTAGAACGCCGACAGCACCAGGCGGGCGACATGCGGATTCTGCGAGGTCGTGTAGAGCGTGAAATGCTCTTCGGCTTCATCGTAGTCGGCGATCGCCGCGCGCGGCTCCATCGCATTCGGCACCAGGCGGTTGTTGGTGAGTTCGAGCGTGACGACGTTTGCGGCCTTGGCAAAGGCGTCCTTCACCGCGGCCTCGTCGCCGAGATGCCAGTCGTAAACCACGTTGCCCGGCGCTTCCGGATGCAGCTGCGGCGCGCCCGGCTTGATCGCGGCGCGAATATCCGGAACCGCCGGCAGTTCCTCGTAATTGACGACCACGGCTTCCGCTGCGTCCTTGGCGAGGTTCTTGGTCTCGGCGATCACGACCGCGACCGCCTGTCCGGCGAAGCGCACGACCTCCGGCGCCATCGCCGGCCACGCGCCCATTTTCATCGGCGTGCCGTCCCTGGAGGTGATCGCCCAGCCGCAGATCAGATTGCCGACCTTGTCGTCGACGATCTGCTGCCCGGTCAGCACCGCGACCACGCCCGGCATTTTCATCGCCGCCGCCGAATCGATGCTCTTCACCTTTGCATGCGCGTGCGGGCTGCGGATGAAATGGGCATGGGTCATGCCCTGAAGCTTGATGTCGTCGACGTAGCGGCCCTTGCCGGTGATGAAACGCCGGTCTTCCTTGCGCACCACGCTTGCGCCAATGCCTTCAACACCCATCGCATTTCTCCCTGTCGGGCCGCTTGAGCTGCGCGAAGAAGTTGCAAGCGCAGATCGCAGCCGGTTCCTGAATTCGTGAAGCTCTGACGCTCGCGGGTCCGCGGTTACTCCGCGGCCTGCGCGACCTTCATGCGGCCGGCCGCATCCAGCACCGATTTGACAATGTTGTGGTAGCCGGTGCAGCGGCAGATATTGCCTTCCAGCTCGTGCCGGACGGTGTCTTCGTCGAGCCTGCCGCCGTAGCGGTGGACGATATCGATCGCCGACATGATCATGCCCGGCGTGCAGTAGCCGCATTGCAGCCCGTGATTATCGCGGAACGCGGCCTGCATCGGGTGCAACTCGTCGCCCTTCGAGATGCCCTCGATGGTGGTGACATTGGAGCCGGCGGCCTGGCCGGCCAGCACGGTGCAGGATTTCACCGCGCGGCCATCGATATGCACGACACAGGCGCCGCACTGGCTGGTGTCGCAGCCGACATGGGTGCCGGTCAGGTTCAGATGATCGCGCAGCAGCTGGACCAGAAGGGTACGGTCCTCGACGTCGACCGACGCCGCCTTGCCGTTTACCGTCAATTTGATGGTAGACACGTCCGATACCTCCCCGATTGATTTTTAATTGATCCGATTAGAAGCACGGGGGCCGGACTTTGCAACTGGGAATTTCGTCGCGACGGTCATTGTGAAGTCATCATCGCCGATGTGGCTTCCCGCCTTCCCCTCCAGGGGAGGGTGAAGCGCCCGCTGCAAATCCGTGTCTTTCTCAACCCCTCGCCGGGCGATCTATTCCGGCGCCGGCCGCCTCCGGCGTAAGCCACGGGGACCAAACGACAATGCTGCGTCGCGGTGATCGATGTGACCCCGCAGGGGCTGAAGCTGACCGAGATGATTTGCCGGCATCATCCCGGAGAGGCTGCAGGCACTGACCGAACCGAAAGCTGCATGCGGCCGCCGGCTGGCGGATGCTGGCGCCGCAGTGATCCCGCGCAGCGCGCGGCATCCATTCGGGCTGCGAATCTGCCAACCCTCGGCAAATTTACGTAGCCTTATCCATTCTGCTCTAGTTTTCGGCGCGGACCTCGGAAGCTCGCGCTTCCGGAGGCGCTGATGGTTGGAAAGCGGCGGGGAGGCCCGGTATGGGTTCGAAATCGATATTGGCAAAACTCCCGGCCCTGCGTTTCCGCGGCAAAGTCATGCTCGGCTTCGCCGTCGTGCTCGCGCTCTCGGCGGCCAGCATGGGCATCGCCTATCTCGGATTCGAGCGCGTCTCCGCGGGTGTTGCGACGTATCGCAACAGCGTGACGGAAGCCGACCTCGCCCGCAACATCGATCGCGAGCTGATCTCGTACCAGGCGCTGGCGCGCTACTACGTGGTGACCGGGAAAGAGGACGACGCCACCGCGGCGCTGGCGGCCGAGGCCGGCCTGAAAAACGCGATCGATCAATCGATGCGCGGCACCACCAATCCGGCGGGGCTCGATCAGATCACCCGCCTGGCCCGCGAATTCCAGAGTTTCACCAAGATTTTCGCCGAAATTCTCAAGTTCAAGCGCGACAGCGCGCTGGTGACGCAAAATCAGCTGGCGCGCGGCGCCAACATGCTGCGCTACAAGCTCGACGACCTCCCCAGCAACGCCGATGATTCGGAGCTGCAGGCGATCCAGTTCGGCGCCAAGAAAGTGACCGATCAATTCCAGTCGGCCAGCGCGCTCGCCAGCACCTTCGTCATCAATGCCGACCAGACGGTCGCGGCCAGCGCGCTGGCGCGGCTGAAGTTCGTCGAAAACTCGCTGCGCGCGATATCGTCGAAGGACGAAAAGGTCGGGCAGGGCCTTAAGGAGGCCGCGGGCCTGCTGGACGACTACCGGCAGGCGCTGACCAAACTGGTCGATAACGCCAAGGAGATCGACGAGCTGGTCGCCGAGATGGCCGACTCCGCGGCCGCGATCGTCAAGGGCGCCGGCGCGATGAAGGCCGATCTGCTTTCCGATCAGCAACGGCTCGAAGCGGAGTCGGATGCGACCATCGGCGAGACCGAGCGGCTGATCCTGACGCTGGCGGCCGGCGGCTTCCTGCTCGGGGCTGCGCTGGCGCTGGTGCTGGGCAGGGGAATTTCACGCCCGATGAGCGAAATGTGCAAGGCGATGCGCGAACTCGCCGGCGGCAATTTCGACGTCGTGCTGCCTGGCCTCGGCCGCAGGGACGAACTCGGCGAGATGGCGGGCGCGGTGGAAGAGTTCAAGATGCAGGCGATCGTCAAGGCCGAACGCGACGCCGAGGCCCAGGATAACCAGAACAAGGCGGCCGCCGCCGCGCGGCGCGCCGAGCTCATTCGCTTCGCCGACCAATTCGAGGCCGCCGTCGGCGCCATCGTCTCCAGCGTCTCGGCTTCCGCGGTCCAGCTCGAACAGGCGGCGGGGACGCTGACGCGGACCGCGGAAACCACCCAAAGCCTGTCGAGCCAGGTCGCCGGCACCTCGGAAGAAGCCTCCTCCAGCATGCAATCGGTCGCCACCGCCACCGAGGAGCTTTCCGCGTCCGTCGATGAAATCGGCAGGCGGGTGCGCGATTCCAACAAGATCGCGGAAGCCGCGGTGCTGCAGGCGCAGCAGACCGACGGCCGCATCGGCAAATTGTCGCGCGCCGCCCAGGAGATCGGCGACGTGGTCAAGCTGATCACGGCGATCGCCGAGCAGACCAACCTGTTGGCGCTGAACGCGACCATCGAGGCCGCCCGCGCCGGCGACGCCGGCCGTGGTTTTGCGGTGGTCGCCTCCGAGGTCAAGTCGCTCGCCAACCAGACCGCGAAGGCGACCGACGAGATCTCCACCCATATCGCGGGCATGCAGGGCGCGACCCAGGAATCGGTCGCCGCCATCAAGGAGATCGGCGGCACCATCGGGCAGATCTCGAGCATCGCCGCGGAGATTGCGGGCGCGGTGGAACAGCAGAGCTCGGCGACCCAGGAAATCGCCCGCAGCGTTCAGAGCGTCGCGCAAGGCACCCAGGAGGCCGCCGCCAATATCATGCAGGTCAATCGCGGCGCCACCGAAACCGGCTCGGCTAGCGAGGAGGTGCTGAATTCCGCCAAGACGCTGTCGACCGAAAGCGCGCAGCTGCGCGAGGAGCTCGATCGCTTCATGGCGAATATCAGGGCGGCGTAGAGCCTGATCCGGACCCGAAGGGCCGCGTTAGCGCAAAGCAGAGATACGCCGAAGCGGTGAGGTCACCCGGATGCGCTGGATATTCCTTCAACTCACAGCCGCCATGGCCTGCTGTTTCCCCTGGCGGTCGAGCGCTGCAAAATCTTCATCCGAAAGCCTGATGTTCGCGGCCGCAACGTTCTCCTCAAGGTGCTTCACCTTCGAGGTACCTGGAATCGGCAACATCACGGGGCTGCGCTTGAGAACCCATGCAAGCGCGATCTGACTCGGCGCGACGCCGTGGCGCTTCGCGACCTCGTCCAGCAGCGATCCAGGTCTGGCCAGATCGCCCGCCGCGAGCGGATACCACGGGATGAATCCTATCCCGTGCCGTTCGCAGTACTCGAGCACGCCTTCGCTCGCGCGATCGACGAGGTTGTAACGGTTCTGCACAGTCGCGACCTTAAACACCCTGGATGCCGCGTCGATGTCCGGAATCGACACTTCACTCAAGCCCGCATTGCGAATAACCCCGAGATCGAGCAGTGTCTTGATCGCACCGAATTGTTCATCGCGCGGCACTTTCGGATCGATGCGATGAAGTTGCCAAAGGTCGATCGATTCGACGCCAAGACGACGGCAGCTCTTGTAGGCCTCCTGAATGAGATATTCCGGCCGTCCCAGGGGAATCCACACGTCGGGACCGGTCCGGGTATGGCCACCCTTGGTGGCAATAAGCATGCCTCGATAGGGATGCAATGCTTCGCGAATGAGTTCTTCCGAAACATCGGGGCCGTAGGCGTCTGCGGTATCGACGAAGTTGACGTCCAGCGCGGGCAGCCGCTTCAACGTTCGCAACGCTTCGGGCCGATCGGCCGGCTCGCCCCAGATGCCCGGGCCTGTGATTCTCATCGCGCCAAAACCAAGGCGGTTGATCTGAATATCGCCGCCGAGTTTGAAGGTACCGGATTGGGCCGAACTGATGCTCGTCATGGTCACGTCTCCTGATCGAACGCCAACAGGTCGATCTCTTATGCGACTGAGATAGGAATGCATTTCGCTGACACCACTTAATTTCATGTTAGAGAAGCGGCTGATCCTTCAAGCGGGTGTGATCGGCGAGCCGATAGGATGAAATCAAACGCCGCTTCGGAATCGCGACCCCGTGCCCCTGCCTTCCGCTTTCAAGGCGACGGTGTGGCCCCATCAATACGTTGTCGATCGGGGCTTTGTGGATTTCTTCGATACCAGCGGCCCGGTCGATGGAGTCCGCCTTCGGTCGCATTACGGACTCAAGTCGGATCTCCGCGGCCATCTTGTCAACAAATAGCCAAAGGGGCATCTTGATGTCCGCAAAGCCAGGTCATCTGCGGACGTCGGCCAATATCGGTCATGAGTGGCGCCCCGCTGAAATTGCCGGCTGTATTTTGCAGGTGAATCCGCGGATTCGTCGCCCTTTGGTCTCTGGTCCGAAAATTGGGTAACCCCGATGGCCGTTACCGGAACATACGATCCATATCTCGTGGCACTGTCTATTCTGGTCGCCGCCTTTGCATCCTACACCGCCCTCGATCTGGGCGGGCGCGTGGCGGCGGCCCGCGGACTCGCGCGTCGCGTGTGGCTGGCGACGGCCGCTATCACGATGGGGGGCGGCATATGGTCGATGCATTTCATTGCCATGCTCGCCTTTATCATGCCGACACCGATGTCCTACGACATCGGACTGACCATCCTTTCCCTCGTAGTGGCGATGTTCGTCACCGGCGGCGGGTTTTTTGTCATTAGTCGCGACAGCGGATCGCTGCTTCGCCTCGTTCTCGGCGGCATCTTCATGGGACTTGGCATTGCCGCCATGCATTACACCGGCATGGCGGCCATGCGGGGGCACGTCGATCTCCGCTACGACAGCACATTCGTTGCGCTCTCCCTGATCATAGCGATCGGAGCCTCGACGGCGGCACTATGGCTGGCATTCAGAACCACGGATCTTGGACAAAGGCTGATTGCCGCCGTCGTCATGGGCGTGGCCATTTCCGGTATGCACTACACCGCGATGGGAGGGACCACTTTTGCAGCTCACGGTCCGGTTCCTGCGGTCCATCCATATGCAACTCTCGATCAAACCAATCTGGCCCTGGCGGTTGCCGGTACTACCTTTCTCATTCTGGCCTCCGCATTGATGGCCTCCCTGTCCGAGCAGAAGCGCGCCGAAGAAGCGCTGCATGAGGCGCAGGCGAATCTCGCGCACGTCAACCGGGTGACCACGATGGGTGAGTTGTGTGCCTCCCTGGCGCACGAAGTGAATCAACCTATTGCGGCTGCCGTTGCCAACGCTGATGCCTGCTTGAATTGGCTCGCGCGCGAAACCCCAAATCTCGAAAAGGCGCGCGAGAGTGCCATGAGAATCGTGGAGGACGGAACGCGTGCGGCGGAAATCATCAGCCGGATCCGGCTGCTCTGCAAGAAGGGTACTTCGCAAAGGGAGTTGGTCGATGTAAACGAAGTTATTCAGGGGTTGATCGTCCTCCTGCGCAGCCAGATCACGCGATACCTCATATCGGTACGGATGGAGTTGGCGGCAGATCTTCCGCAGGTCACGGGGGATCGCGTGCAATTGCAGCAGGTCATGATGAACCTCATGATGAACGGCATTGATGCGATGAAGGATGTGGAGGGGACGCGCGAACTCGCCATCAAGTCGCACCGAACGGGAAACGAGCAGCTTATGGTGTGTGTCAGCGATTCCGGCGTGGGGCTGCCGCCGCAGCAGGCGGACCAGATCTTCCACGCCTTCTTTACCACCAAGCCGCATGGGATCGGCATGGGATTGGCCATCTGCCGCTCCATCGTTGAATCGCATAGCGGTCGTTTGTGGGCTGCCGACAATTCGCCGCGCGGCGCGAGTTTTTACCTCACCTTACCCGTGAGCTCGATGCATGCATCAGACCACCTGTGAGAAATCGCCTTCGAAAGTCGCAGCAAGCGAAACGCCGCTGACGAACTTCAAGACAGCGTCCCCTCATCGGTTTCGATGTTGATCGAAGTCGTGGCGGGCACCCTCGATTGCGGTGCCGTTGGCCTGAGCCCACGTCCAGAGCAGGTGTAAGGGCACAATCAGCGTTTTCCCGCGTTCCGTCAGCTCGTAATCCACCCGTGGTGGATTGGTCGGGTAAACCGTTCGCGTGACAAGGCCATCGCGCTCCAGGCTCTTCAGCGTCAG
>DATNMT010000149.1:0-5985 GCA_035602495.1 Bradyrhizobium sp. | reverse complement strand
ATCCTTCAGGTTCATCACCAACGGCCGGCCGTTGTCGAGCGCCACCATATTGGCGCCAAACGACGACTGCAGCGCGGTGAAGCGATAGAGCTGGTTGAGCACGACGTCGGGCACCGCGTCGCGGCGCATTTCGATCACCACGCGATAGCCGTCGCGGTCGGACTCGTCGCGCAGCGCCGAGATGCCTTCGAGCTTCTTGTCGCGCACCAGTTCGCCGATGCGCTCGACCAGATGCGCCTTGTTCACCTGATAGGGAATTTCGGAAATGACGATCGCCTCGCGCTCGCCGCGCAGGGTCTCGAACTCGACCTTGCCGCGCATCATGATCGAGCCGCGGCCGAGATGGTAAGCGGCCCGGATGCCCTGGCGGCCCAGAATGATGCCGCCGGTCGGGAAATCCGGGCCCGGAATGATGCCGATCAAATCCTCGATCGAGAGCGCGGGGTTTTCGATCAGCGCCACGCAGGCATCGATCACCTCGCCGAGATTGTGCGGCGGGATGTTGGTGGCCATGCCGATCGCGATGCCGCCGGCGCCGTTGACCAGGAGGTTGGGAAAGCGCGCCGGCAAGACCTTCGGCTCGCGCTCGGAACTGTCGTAGTTAGCCTGGAAATCGACGGTATCCTTGTCGATATCCCCGAGAACCTCCATTGCGGATCGAGTGAGACGCGCTTCCGTATATCGATAAGCCGCCGGCGGATCGCCATCGACCGAGCCGAAATTGCCCTGCCCGTCGATCAGCGGCACGCGCATGGAGAAATCCTGCGCCATCCGGACCATCGCGTCGTAAATCGACTGGTCGCCGTGCGGATGATATTTACCGATCACGTCACCGACGACGCGCGCGGACTTGACGTACTTCTTGTCGGGCGTGTGGCCCTGCTCATACATCGAATACAGGATGCGCCGGTGCACCGGCTTGAGGCCGTCGCGCGCATCGGGCAACGCCCGCGACACGATCACGCTCATGGCGTAATCGAGGTAGGAGCGCTTCATCTCGTCGAGGATGGATACCGGACGAATATCGGAAGGCGCCGGCGGCTCGCCGGGGGGCTTATCTTCAGGCTCAGACAAAGGGGGAATCCGGTCAATTTTACGTTCGAATCATATAGCGTATCGAGGCCTCCAAAACCACCCTTAACTGGCCCCGCGCGAGCGCTTTTTCCTCTCGTTTTTCCAGAGACTTACGTAGGCCCCGACGCCTCGCGCCGCGAGCCTGGAACCCGGCCCCTTTTGGGTGCGAGAACACCCCGCCGGAGAGCGGATTTCAGGCCGCCTTCAGGGGCCGAACACCACCGCGCGCATGATCCGCCCCGGCAGCAGCGTGAACAGCCCGGCGATCACAAGCGCGCCCGTGAAAATCGAGATCATGATGCGGCGATGATCGATGACGCGGTGGCGGTGCGCCACCCACACACCGAACGGAAGCATGGTCAGCGTGAAGATCGACAGCAGGTGGATCGGGCTCCACGGACCGAACAGGCGGATCTGGTGTATCCAGAACGAACTGATGGCGACACTTGCCATCAGGAGAACCCAGATCCAGCCGATGCTGCGGTGAGGCAGGGTTCCCTTCGCCCTCCGCTCAGAACGGAATGTCGTCGTCCATGTCGCCATTGCGGGCACCGGCGCCGGCTGCAACCGCGCGGCGTGGCGCCGCCGTCGAGGCTCCGAAATCGCCGGCTGGTTCGTCGGAGCCGAAACTGCCGCCGCCACCCCCGCTGCGGCCATCGAGCATCGTCAGCGCCGAGTTGAACCCCTGCAGCACCACCTCGGTCGAATATTTCTCGGCGCCGCTGGCGTCGGTCCATTTGCGTGTCTGCAGCTGGCCTTCGAGGTAAACCTTGGCGCCCTTCTTCAGGTACTGCTCGGCGATCTTGCAGAGGCCCTCGTTGAAAATCACCACCCGGTGCCACTCGGTCTTTTCCTTGCGCTCGCCGGTCGCCTTGTCGCGCCAGCTTTCGGAGGTCGCCACGCTCAGATTGGCAATCGGCCGCCCGTCCTGGGTCCGCCGGATTTCGGGATCCTTGCCGAGATTTCCGACCAAAATCACCTTGTTCACGCTTCCCGCCATTACCGCTCTCCACTCTCGGAAACACCCCGTCCCTTGCCTGATTTCTCGGGGACGACCTTGAACCCGACCCTATACGCTCGCCGCTCGCGGCGCTGGGCGATCCCCGGTTATCCACATATAGCATTTGCCGGCACAATGTTCCAGTTTTGTTCCCACCAGGAAACAACCGCCAAAGGGTATCAGGGTCAGGCCCGGACCCACCGCCGTTTCTGGAACCGGTCGGGTTCCCCCGGGTTCCCGAAACCCCCAATAAATCATTAACTTCCGCTCGCCTCACTTCGTCCGCGAGTGTTGCATTTCGGAGACGGCTTTCGGGCTGGAATCGGGTATATTCGAGGGAGGGACATGGACTGCCTGCGCGGTCGCGTCTGTATTTTTGAAACGCTTCGGCCTGAAACCAGAAGCGAAAAAAGAACGGAAGAGCTGGAGAATACGATGAAGAAGATTTTGCTGGGTCTGGTTGGTCTCGCTGCGCTGGGCATTGCTGCGCCGGCGTCTGCCGCGGATCTCGCCGCTCGCCCCTACAGCAAGGCGCCGCCGGTGATGATGCCGGCGATGTACGACTGGAGCGGCTTCTACATCGGTCTCAACGGCGGCGGCGGCTGGAGCCACAAATGCTGGACCAACACCAGCGTGCTCGGTGGCGCGACCATCCCGAGCGCTCCCGAAGGCTGCAATAACGCCACCGGCGGCATGGCCGGCGGTCAGATCGGTTACCGCTGGCAGAGCGGACCCGTGGTGTTCGGCATCGAAGCGCAGGGCGATTGGGCCAGTCTGAAAGGCCAGAATTTCAGCCTGTTTCTTCCCGGCATCACCAACCAAACCCGCGTCAACGGTCTCGGCCTGTTCACGGGCCAGGTCGGCTACGCCTGGAACAATGTGCTTTGGTACGTGAAGGGCGGCGGCGCCGTCGCCGCCGACAAGTACACCGGCTTCATCACGGCCACTGGCATCCCGTTCGATCAGGGCAGCGAAACGCGCTGGGGCGGCACCGTCGGCACCGGTCTTGAATACAGCTTCGCGCCGAGCTGGTCGGTCGGGGTCGAATACGATCATCTGTTCATGGGCTCACGCTCCGCCAACCTGCTGTTGGCCTCGCCGGTAGTCCCGGGCGCGTCGCGTACCGACACGATCCGTCAGGACGTCGACATGGTCACCGCCCGCATCAACTATCGCTGGGGCGGTCCGGTGGTCGCGAAGTACTGATTTTCGCAACGCAATTTTGGAAAAGGCCGGCTTCGCGCCGGCCTTTTTTGTTGCGTGATCATTGTCCTTGTTCCGCGCCGCTGCTGCCGGCTGCTGCCAACTGCAATTCCTCGCGCGATACGATCCAACAAACCGTTGATGGTTTGCACGTGAGACTGGAAATCCGCGCCCGTTCTTCCTATGTTCCGAGCTCACCCATTGGCGTTTGATCCCGGCCTTTTCCCGGTGATGTGCGCCTGATTGAAGCGCGTCTCGCGCCTGGAAATGCCGTTATGGATGAAGTGATCAGGGCGAAGCGCCAACAGACGGCAGGCTCCGGCGCGCGCGCGATCACCATCCGCGGCGCGCGCGAGCACAATCTGAAAAACATCGACGTCGAAATCCCGCGCGACAGGCTCGTGGTCTTCACCGGGCTGTCCGGCTCCGGAAAGTCCTCGCTCGCCTTCGACACCATCTATGCCGAGGGCCAGCGCCGCTACGTCGAATCCCTGTCGGCCTATGCGCGCCAGTTCCTGGAGATGATGCAGAAGCCCGACGTCGACCAGATCGACGGCTTGTCGCCCGCGATCTCGATCGAGCAGAAGACGACCTCGAAGAATCCGCGCTCGACCGTCGGCACCGTGACCGAGATCTACGACTACATGCGGCTGTTGTGGGCGCGGGTCGGCGTGCCCTATTCGCCCGCCACCGGCCTGCCGATCGAGAGCCAGATCGTCTCGCAGATGGTCGATCGTGTGCTGGCGCTGCCGGAGGGCACAAGGCTTTATCTGCTGGCCCCGGTCGTGCGCGGCCGCAAGGGCGAATACAGGAAGGAGCTCGCCGAATATCTCAAGAAGGGATTTCAAAGGGTCAAGATCGACGGCACCTTCTACGAGCTGGCGGAGGCGCCTGTTCTCGACAAGAAATTCCCACACGACATTGACGTCGTGGTCGACCGCATCGTGGTGCGGCCGGATATCGGCCAGCGGCTGGCGGAGAGTTTTGAGACCGCGCTGAAGCTCGCGGAAGGATTGGCGGTGATCGAATATGCCGACGCGCCGGCGGCCGCCGCCACCGACGAGAAGAAGAAGACCGCAAAGATCCATGACAAGAGCGGGCCGGAGCGGATTCTGTTCTCGGAAAAATTTGCCTGCCCGGTTTCCGGATTCACGATTCCGGAAATCGAGCCGCGGCTGTTTTCGTTCAATAACCCCTACGGCGCCTGCCCGGCCTGCGGCGGCCTCGGCGTCGAGCAGCATATCGACGAGGATCTGGTGATTCCCGACAAGGAGCTCACCCTGCGCAAGGGCGCGATCGCGCCGTGGGCGAAATCGTCCTCGCCCTACTACATCCAGACGCTGACCGCACTGGCGAAATTCTACAAATTCACGCTCGACACCAAATGGAAGGACCTGCCGAAGAAGACGCAAGGAGCGATCCTGCACGGCTCCGGCGAGGACGAGATCAAATTCTCCTATGAAGACGGCGTGCGCTCCTACGACACCAAGAAACCGTTCGAGGGCGTCATCACCAACATCAACCGCCGCTATCGCGAGACCGAGAGCGAATGGGCGCGTGAGGAGCTGGCAAAGTATTTCTCCGATATTCCCTGCGAGGCCTGCCACGGCTACCGGCTCAAGCCAGAGGCGTTGTGCGTCAAGATCGACGGCAAGCACATCGGCGAAATCTCCGAATTGTCGGTGAGGCGCGCCGGCGAATGGTTCGAGACCGTGCCGAAGGCGCTCAACGCGCAGCAGAACGAGATCGCCGCCCGCGTGCTGAAGGAAATCCGCGAGCGGCTGTCGTTCCTGCTCGATGTCGGCCTGAATTATCTGACGCTGGCGCGCGCCTCCGGCACTTTGAGTGGGGGCGAAAGCCAGCGCATTCGCCTCGCCTCCCAGATCGGCTCGGGGCTGACCGGCGTGCTCTATGTGCTGGACGAGCCCTCGATCGGCCTGCACCAGCGCGACAATGCGCGGCTGCTGGAGACGCTGAAGCGGCTGCGCAACCTCGGCAATACCGTGATCGTGGTCGAGCATGACGAGGACGCGATCAGGCTGGCGGATCACGTGCTCGATATCGGCCCCGGCGCCGGCATGCATGGCGGCCATATCGTCGCCCAGGGCACGCCCGCCGACATCATGAACAACCCGGACTCGCTGACCGGCAAGTACCTCACCGGCGAATTGTCGGTCGCCATTCCCGAGCGCAAGCCGCCGAACCATCGCCGCACCATCAAGGTGATCAACGCCCGCGGCAACAACCTGAAAAACGTCTCGGCGGAAATTCCGTTGGGGTTGTTCACCTGCGTGACGGGAGTCTCCGGCGGCGGCAAGTCGACGCTCCTGATCGACACGCTCTACAAGGCGATCGCGCGCAAACTCAACAACGCCAGCGAAGGCGCCGCCCCGCACGACCGCATCGAGGGGCTGGAGCATATCGACAAGATCATCGACATCGACCAGTCGCCGATCGGCCGCACCCCGCGCTCCAATCCCGCGACCTATACCGGCGCCTTCACGCCGATCCGCGAATGGTTCGCCGGCCTCCCGGAGGCCAAGGCGCGCGGCTACGAGCCCGGGCGTTTCTCCTTCAACGTCAAGGGCGGCCGCTGCGAGGCCTGCCAGGGCGACGGCGTCATCAAGATCGAGATGCACTTCCTGCCCGACGTCTACGTCACCTGCGACGTCTGCAAGGGCAAACGCTACAACCGCGAGACGCTGGAA
>DATNMT010000648.1:0-4879 GCA_035602495.1 Bradyrhizobium sp. | reverse complement strand
GACCCGGTCGCCCTTCCGGATCTTTTTGCCGCCGATTTCGGTGTCGACCAGCGCGGTGCGCCGCATATGCGCCAGCGGCGTCTGCCAGCGGATCACCTCCGGCACCATGGAATCGATCAGCTCAGGATTGTCGCGCAGCTTCTGGTACTGGTCGGGATACTCGTTCAGCGCCAGCACCGAGCCGCTCATGGTGTTGCGGGTGGTGTCGTTGCCGCCGACGATCAACAGGATGAGGTTACCCATCAGATTGTCGGAATCCATGTGACGCGTGGCGTCGCTGTGCGCCATCATCGACAGCAGGTCGTTGCGCGGCGGGGCATTGACGCGCTCGTTCCAGAGTTTGCCGAAATAGGCCGCGCATTCGTCCATCTCGGCGCGGCGCTGTTCGGCGGATTCGACCACCCCGCCCTTGGGCAGCGCGGTGGAGACGTCGGACCAGCGCGTCAGCTTGCGGCGTTCCTCGAACGGAAAGTCGAACAGCGTCGCCAGCATCTGGGTGGTCAGTTCGATCGACACCCGGTCGACGAAATTGAAGGTCTCGTTGCGGGGCAGGCCGTCCAGCACCTTGGCGGTGCGCGCGCGGATCAGGATCGCGAGTTCGTCCAGATGCGTCGGCGTGAACATCGGCGAGACGGTCTTGCGCTGCGCCGAGTGCCGCGGCTGGTCCATGGCGATGAAGCTCGGCCAGTCGTAGCCCGCCGGCACGTCGCGGATCGAGATGCCGCCGAGCGTGACGTCGGACGAGAAGATGCCGTGGTTGGTGTCGACATGCATGATGTCGTTGTATTTGGTGACCGACCAATAGGGCTCGATCGGCGCGCTGGTGCAGTAATGCACCGGCTCTTCCTTGCGCAGCCGCTCGAAGAACGGCCACAGCGTGTCGTTCTGGAACAGTTTTGGCGCGCCCGGATGAAAATCCTTCAGCGGCGTGGAATAGGCCTCTTCGCGCGCCAGGCGCTGAAGCTCGGCCTTGTCGGCCCGGACTGAAGTCTGGATGTTCATCGTTTTGGTCCAAAAATCGAGGGATCAGCCGGCGATACGGACCGGCAGGGTCTCATAGCCCTTCACAAAACTCGAATACACCCGCTTGGGTGGACCTACCACCTCAATATTGTCGAAGCGCTTGAGGATTTCTTCCCAGATGATCTTCAGTTGCAGCTCGGCGAGCCGGAGGCCCACGCAACGGTGAATGCCGAAGCCGAAGGAGATGTGGGTGCGCGGCCGGGCGCGGTCGATGATGAACTCGTAGGGACGATCGATCGCCTCCTCGTCGCGGTTGCCCGAGACGTACCACATCACGACCTTGTCGCCCTTCTTGATCTTCTTGCCGCGGAACTCGAAGTCCTCGAGCGCGGTGCGGCGCATATGCGCGAGCGGCGTCTGCCAGCGGATCACTTCCGGCACGAAGCTGTCGATCAAGGCCGGGTTCTCGCGCAGCTTGCGGTACTGGTCCGGATGCTGGTTGAGCGCATAGATGCTGCCCGACATGGTATTGCGGGTGGTGTCGTTGCCGCCGACAATCAGAAGCACCAGGTTGCCGAGGAAGTTGTTGGGGTCCATGTCGCGGGTGGCTTCGGCATGCGCCATCATCGACAAGAGATCGTTCTTCGGCGGCTGGGTGATGCGGTCTTTCCACAGCCTGCCGAAATATTGCGCGCATTCCAGCAGTTCGGCCTGCCGCGCGTCTTCGGTGGCGACCACCCCGCCCGGACCGGGCAGCGTTGTCGCAACATCCGACCAGCGCGTCAGCTTGCGGCGGTCTTCCCAGGGGAAGTCGAACAGCACGGCGAGCATCTGGGTGGTCAGTTCGATCGAAACCTGATCGACGAAGTCGAACACGTCGTTGACCGGCAGGTTGTCGAGGCATTCGGCCGACCGCTGGCGAATACTGACCGCGAGCTGGTCGAGATGTGTCGGCGTGAACATCGGCGCCACGGTCTTGCGCTGCGCGCCATGGCGCGGCTGATCCATGGCGATAAAACTCTCGCGCCGCAGGTCGGGCGGCGCGTCGCGGATGGTGATGCCGCCGAGCGAAGCCGCCGACGAGAACACCGCGTGATTGGTCTCGATGTCCATGATGTCGTTGTATTTGGTCACCGACCAGTACGGCCCGAAGATGCTGTCCTTGCAGTAATGCACCGGATCTTCCCGGCGCAGCCGGTCGAAATACGGCCAGAACGTATCGGTACGAAACAATTCGGGGTCGCCGGGATTGAATTCCGCAAGCGGCAGCGAATTGGCGCGCTCCCGCGCGGCCTCGTGATGGCGTGCCTCGGCGGTATCGATCGTGCCATGCATCGGGGTAGCTCCCTGATTGTCAGCTTCCGCGGGGGTGCTCCCGGGGCGGTCGTTTGAGCGAATTACAGCCCGTTGCGCGCGCCAGAGCAAGGGCGAGTTTGGCCGCAGGCAAGCTGGTCCGCTGGTATACAAAGCAGGCGCCGTTCTCGGCGCCTTTCGGGCCGTGACAAGCCTGGTTTCGAAGATTAAGGCTACGGGTCAGAAAAGCCGCAGGATTTGCCCGGAGGCGCCCGACCATGATCCCCAATGCGCATCGGATGTTCAACTTCGATCTCGGCGAGACCGCGGACGCGATTCGCGAGACCGTGCACGATTTCGCGAGCCACGAGATCGCGCCGCGCGCCGACCAGATCGACAAGAGCAATCAGTTTCCCCGCGATCTCTGGCCCAAACTCGGCGCGCTCGGCCTGCACGGCATTACCGTCGAGGAGGAATATGGCGGCTCGGGGCTGGGCTATCTCGAGCACTGCATCGCGGTCGAGGAAATCTCGCGGGCCTCCGCCGCGGTCGGCCTGTCCTATGGCGCGCATTCCAACCTGTGCGTCAACCAACTCCGGCGCAACGGCAACGAAGCGCAGAAGCGGAAATATCTGCCGAAACTGATTTCCGGCGAGCATGTCGGCGCTCTCGCAATGTCGGAGCCGGGCGCCGGCTCCGACGTGGTGTCGATGGCGACCCGCGCCGAAAAGAAGGGCGACCGCTACGTGCTGAACGGCAGCAAGATGTGGATCACCAACGGTCCGATCGCGGAGACGCTGGTGGTCTATGCCAAGACCGATTCCAGCGCCGGCCCGCGCGGCATCACCGCCTTCATCATCGAAAAGGGCATGAAGGGATTTTCCACCGCGCAAAAGCTCGACAAGCTCGGCATGCGCGGCTCCGACACCGGCGAACTGGTGTTCGAGAATTGCGAAGTGCCGGAGGAGAACGTGCTCGGCGAGATCGGCCGCGGCGTCAACGTCCTGATGTCGGGGCTCGATTACGAACGCTCGGTGCTCGCCGCGGGTCCGCTCGGGATCATGCAGGCCTGCATGGACGTGGTGATGCCCTACGTGCATGAACGCAAGCAGTTCGGCCAGCCGATCGGCAATTTTCAGCTGGTGCAGGGCAAGATCGCCGACATGTACACCACGATGAATGCCTCGCGCGCCTATGTCTACGCGGTGGCCAAGGCCTGCGATCGCGGCGAGACCACGCGCGAGGACGCCGCCGGCGCCATCCTCTATGCCTCCGAGAAGGCGACGCAGTGCACGCTCGATGCCATCCAGCTGCTCGGCGGCAACGGTTACATCAACGACTATCCCACGGGGCGGCTGTTGCGCGACGCCAAACTCTACGAGATCGGCGCCGGCACCAGCGAAATCCGCCGCATGCTGATCGGGCGGGAGCTGTTCGAGAAATCGGCGTGATCTGTCGTCCCTGCGAACGCAGGGACCCATACTCCGCGGCCCATCAATAGGCCGATCGGGTCGATGCCTTCGATCGACAATTGGCGCCGGTGGTTATGGGTCCCTGCTTTCGCAGGGACGACAGGAGGGGTTTGGTCTCTACTCCGCCAAACCGTTCGCCTTCTTCACCCACGCCCGCACATCCACGAGCACTTCCGGCAGCGCCGCCTTGACCTCCTCGACGGTCATGCCGGGCTTGATCCGCGGGTCATACAGAATGTTCAAGATGTACTGGTCGTAGACGTCGAAGAATCCCATCGAGACATTGTCGTTGAACATGGTCCAGGGCACCGAGGAAGTGTCGTTGATCGGTCCCAGCGACTGCAGCAGCTCCTCATAGGCGCAATCGAGAAAGACAAAATCGCCGTTGTCGACGGTGAGGATGACGTCGGAGTGCTCGATCTCGTACTTGTCGTTCTTGCGAAAACCGGACAGGCATTGCGGATCGAGCGAGGTGCGGATTTCCTTCGCCCGTTCGCGGCCGTAGGAGGTGGTGATGGTGCGGTAGAGATCGCGGTCGCGCACCAGTTTGACCACGACATTGGCGTCTTGGCTGGTCCCGGCCACAGCAATATCCAGATGCTGAACGCGCTGGCCGATGTCGGCGACGACTTTCGCCAGTTGCGCCTTGCGGTCGGGACGGTTGCCGTCGGCGTACACCCGCACCGGCATGACGTATTTGCGGATGCGATCGACCCGGCCGGCCAGATGATATTCAGCGCCGAACGCGGTCTTCAGGAATCCGTCCGCGATCTCGCTGTCGGTAAAGCTTTTCTTTTCCGCGCGCTGGCGCGAGGTGATGGCGGGGATTTCGGCGGAAGCCGGCGACGGCCGGACGATGCTGCAAAGCGCGAGCGCGGCCAAAGCCAACGCGAATATCCTGACGGAAGAAGATCGGCTCATTGCAGCGACGCTGCCGCAATCGGCACCCGCGCGCAAGCCTACGATCCGCCGCTAGTTCTTCACGATCACGGTCGTTCCGACCGAGACGCGATTGTAGAGATCGGTCACGTCCTCATTGGTCATGCGGAAGCAGCCGGAGGAGACCGCCTGGCCGATGGTCTCCGGTTCGTTGGAACCGTGAATGCGATAGAGCGTCGAGCCCAAATACATCGCGCGCGCGCCGAGCGGAT
>DATNMT010000015.1:0-26148 GCA_035602495.1 Bradyrhizobium sp. | reverse complement strand
TTCTCCTTCATTTCGACCGGTGTGATTTCGACCAGCACCGCGCCCGCCGGCACGGTGTCGCCGACGGCGCAGCGTATCGCCTCGATGCGGCCGGGCGCCGATGCCTTCAGCGTATGGATCAGCTTCATCGCCTCCATCTGCAGCACCGGCGTTCCCTTTTCCACGGCATCGCCGAGCGCGACATGCAGGCGCGACACCACGCCATGCAGCGGCGCCTCGATGGCGTTGCCGGACCTGTCGTGGTGAGCATCTTCGCGCGGCATCTCGATGCGCGGACGGATCAACGACACCAGCGCTAGGCCGTCGCGCGCGATGCTCACCACCGCGCCATCGCGCCGCGCGACGAAGAATCCCGTGGCTCCGGATAGGGCGATCGTGATGACGTCTCCGTCAACCCGGGGGGCCTCGAAGTCGACCGAAATGCCTTCGAGTTCGACGACGATGCCGTCGCGGCTGACCCGAATTTCGGCATCGACTTCGCCGTATTCGTCGGCCGTATGCAGCGACACTCTCGCCGGCCGAACGGCGGAAGTCACCCGCACGGCGCTGCGGCGATTCCATGGATTGACCCAGTCGGGGGTCGCAGGCCTCGTATCGAGCCGGGCCCAGATCACGCAGGCGGCGGCGCGCAACTGGAGCAATTGATCGCCGTCCGGTTTCCAGCCACCCGGAAAGGCGGTCTCGATAAAGCGCGTAGTCGCCTTGCCGCTTGCGAACAACGGATGTCGGACCGCGTCGCGCAGGAAGGCCTGCGTCGTCGGAATACCGAGCAAGGTGAGATCCGACAATCCCGTCGCCAGCCGCGACAAGGCCGCATCGCGGTCGGCGCCGTGCGCGATCAGTTTTGCGATCAGCGAATCATAATAAAGACTGATGCGCGAGCCCGCCGCGACGCCGGTATCGAAGCGAAGGCCGCGCGGCGCCTCGACCACCGACAGCTCGCCGGTGACCGGCTGAAACGCGAGGTCCGCGCGCTCGGCCGTGATCCGGGCCTCGATGGCATGGCCGTGAACGCGGATCTGGTCCTGGCTGAGCGGAAGCTGCTCGCCGGCCGCCGCCCGCAATTGCCATTCGACCAGATCGACGCCGGTGATGAATTCGGTGACGGGATGCTCGACCTGCAGGCGCGTGTTCATCTCGAGGAAATACGGACGGTCGCTGTCCTGATCCATGATGAACTCGACGGTGCCGGCGGAATCGTAGCCGATGGCATGGCCGAGCTTGAGCGCAGCCTCGTACAGTTTTGCACGCACGCCGCTGGGCAAATTCGGCGCCGGCGCTTCTTCGAGCACTTTCTGATTGTTGCGCTGGACCGAGCAATCCCGCTCGAACAGGTGCACCAGGCCGCCGGTGCGGTCGCCGGCGAGCTGCACCTCGAGATGGCGCGGGTTGAGGATGTATTTTTCGAGCAGAACGGAACTGTCGCCAAACGCGGCCGCGGCCTCCGCCTTGGCGGCGTCGAGCGCGCCGGCGAAATCATTGGCCCGATCGACCCGCCGCATGCCGCGTCCGCCGCCGCCCGCGGACGCCTTGATCAGCACCGGAAAACCGATTTTCGCCGCGGCCTTCGCCAGCGTCGCTTCATCCTGCGCGTCGCCCTGATAGCCGGGGACGGTCGCCACGCCGGCGGCTGCCGCGATCCGTTTGGACTCGATCTTCGAGCCCATCCGCTCCACGGCGTTGGCGGAAGGCCCGACAAAAATCAGCCCTGCCGCCTCGCAGCGCCGCACGAACGCGGCATTCTCCGACAGAAAGCCGTAGCCGGGATGGATGGCATCGGCGCCGGCCTGTTTCGCCGCAGCAAGGATCGCGTCGATGTCGAGGTAGCTCGCGCGTGCCGGCGCCGCACCGATCCGGATCGCCTCGTCGGCCGCCTTGACGTGAAGCGCGCTTGCGTCGGCGTCGGAGTAGACGGCGATGGTGCGGATACCCAATCGCGCGCAGGTTCGCATCACGCGCAGCGCGATCTCGCCGCGATTGGCGATCAGCACCGAGCGAATGGGGCGAGGGGAGGTGAGAAACGGCACGGTGAAGCGTCCTACATCCGGTACACGGGCCGCGTCCCGGTCGACGGCGGTTCCATCGCGCCGATCGCCAGACACAGGCCGAGCACTTCGCGGGTATCCGTGGGATCGATCAGGCCGTCGTCCCACAGTCGCGCCGTGCAGTAATAGGGATTGGACTGCTCGTCGAACATCTTGCGCAGCTCCTGCTCGTGCGCGGCGAGATCGGCCTCGCTCGCCGGGTTGCGCGAGATGCTGGAGCGGCGCAGGTCCATCAGCACCGAGGAGCCGACATCGGGGCTCATGGTGCCGAGCCGCGCGTTCGGCCACATGAACATGAAGCGCGGACGAAATCCTCTCCCGCTCATGCCGTAATTGCCGGCGCCGTAGGAGCCCCCGGTCACCACCGTGTAGCGCGGCACGCGCGCATTGGACACCGCGTAGACCAGCTTGGCCGAATTCTTGGCGATGCCGTTGCGCTCAGCATCCGAGCCGACCATGAAGCCGGTGATGTTCTGCAGGAACAGGATCGGCACGTTGCGCTGGTCGCACAGCTCGATGAAATGCGCGCCCTTCAGCGAGGAATCCGAAAACAGCACGCCGTTGTTGGCGAGGATGCCGATCGGCAGGCCGTGGATATGGGCGAAGCCGCACACCAGCGTCGCGCCGTAGAGCGGCTTGAATTCGTGGAATTCGCTGCCGTCGACCAGCCGCGCAATGATTTCGCGCTGGTCGAACGGCACCGTCAGGTCGGCGCCGACGATGCCGGGAACCTCGGTGATATCGAACAGGGGCGGCCGCACCGGCCTGATGTCGCCATAGACCGGCTGCACCCGGTTGAGCGCGCCGACGATGTCGCGGGTCTTGGCGATCGCCTCCATCTCGTCGCGGGCGAAATGATCCGATACGCCCGAGACCGTGCTGTGCATCTCGGCGCCGCCGAGCGTGTCGCGATCGACGATCTCGTTGATGGCGGCCTTGACGATCTGCGGCCCGCCGAGATGCACGCTGCTGTTGCCCGCGGTCATCACGACTTCATCCGCCAGCGCCGGAATATAGGCGCCGCCTGCGGTGCATTCGCCGAACACCGCCGCGATCTGCGGAATGCCCGACGCCGACATCCGGCATTGCCGGTAGAACGCGCCGCCGAAATGATCCTGGTCCGGAAACACCTCGTCGCCCTGCGACAGGTTGGCGCCGCCGCAGTCGACCAGGTAGACCACCGGCAGGCGGTTCTCGAACGCGATGTCCTGGGCGCGAACATGCTTGCGGATGGTTTCCTTGAAAAACGAACCGCCCTTGGTGGTGGCATCGTTGGCGATGATCATGCAGATCACGCCGCGGATGGTGCCGATCCCGGTGACCAGGCCGGCGCCGGGCACCGCGTTGTCATAGAGCCCCCAGGCGGCGAGCGGCGAGAGCTCGAGAAACGGGCTGAGCGGATCGATCAGGAGATCGATGCGCTCGCGCACCGGAATCTTGCCGCGGTCGCGATGGCGCTGCACCATCCGGTCGCCGCCTCCGGCCAGCGACCACGCCTGCCTCACGCGCAACGTCTTCAACAGGCCGTCATAGACCGCGGTGTTGGCCTGAAACGCCTGGGATTGCGGATCGATCGAACTCGTCAGTGTCGCCATGTCTGGATATGCCGGTGGGTTGGCTTCAAAGCTCGTCTAGTTGGCGCGCGGAGGGCGGCGCTGCATCAGCAGCACGATCGATCCCTGCTGGACCACCTCGTCATTCTGGTTGAGGACCTCGAACCCGATTGTCAGGACGCCGCGCTCGGGCGTCGTGCTCGGCCTTGCCTCGAGCGGCGTGACATTGGCGCTGATGGTATCCCCGCACTTCACGGGTGCGCGGAATTCCCAGGAAATCCCGAGCAGGCCGAGCGCGGTGCCGTCGATCCAGTTGAGTTGCGACATCAGTCCGATCGCGGTCGAAAGCACCAGCGGCCCGTGCGCGACGCGGCCGCCAAAAATGCTATTCCGCGAAAATTCCTCGTCGACATGCAGCGGGTTATGGTCGCCGACCAGCCCGGCGAACAGGGAAACGTCGCCTTCGCCGATGGTGCGGCCGCGCGTGCGGCGCGTGGAATTGATTTCAAAATCTTCGAGATAAAGGCCCAACGCGCGCCCCCTTGCTCTTTGATGATGGCGCCGGTCGACCGGCCCGGGACGCCGCCGACTAACCGCGCGGTTAGTAAACCGACTTGTCAGATGGTACACTAACGGCTAGCGTATCCGGCGGCAAGATGGTCGTTTCCGGGAGGCAGGCTTGTTCCCCACCAAAGCGGACGTGCACGGGATCAAACGCCAGGAAGTGCTGCGCGAGGCGGCGTCATTCTTCAATTTCAAGGGCTATCACGCGACCTCGCTGACCGAAATCGCGACCAGCCTCGGCGTCACCAAGGCCGCGCTCTATCACTACTTCCCGAACAAGAACAGTTTGCTGGCCGCCTGCTTCGAGCAGGCGATGGATGTCGCCTTTGCCAGCCTCGAGCGCGGCCGCAAGGAGGGCAAGAACGGGCGTGACCGGCTGGTGCTGACGATCTCGGGCTACGTTTCGCAACTGATCGACGAGCTCAATTGCTGCGTGGTGCTGATGGAGGAGCAGGCGCTCGAACCGGGCGACCGCGCCAAGCTGGTGCGGCAGCGCGACAAGTTCGAACGCGCGCTGCGGGCGCTGGTCAAGGAGGGGATCGAGGACGGCAGCGTGGTGCCGTGCGATCCGAAGCTTGCGATCTTCGTCATTCTCGGCGCGATGAACTGGGTGGCGAAATGGTTCAAGCCGAGCGGCGCATGGACGCCGGCGCAGCTGACGCTCGCGCTCAGCCAGATCTTCGAGCGCGCGCTGTCGTCGACGCCCGCCACGGCGCTGCCGCGCGACGTCGGCGAGCTGCAGGTCGCCGGCTCGCGCGAGCCGGTCAAGCCGGCATCGGCCGGCAAGCGCGTGCTGACCTTCACCGGTCCGTTGCGCGGCAATCAAAACAAAAAGTAAAGACGGGAGGAAAGGTATGACGATGAAGGCGACGCCCGCGCCGCGCCGATTCGGAAGCCGCGCTCCGTCATCGCATTGAGGAGGGCATGGCCGCGTTCATGGAAAAGCGCGAGCCGCGCTTCCCGCCGTTCTCGCAACAGGACTGAGCGTCACGTTGAGCGGCTATGCGCTTGCCGCGACCCGGCTGTGCCGCGCGCCATAGGCAAAGTAGATCACAAGGCCGATCGCGAGCCAGACCGCGAGCCTCAGCCAGGTGTCGGCCGGCAGACTGAACATCAGGAAGATGGAGGTGGCCGCACCTGCCGGTCCGACCAGCCAGATCGCCGGCGCCTTGAACGGCCGGTTCAGATTCGGCTCCGCGATACGCAGCGCCAGCACCCCGAGCGATACGACGGCAAAGGCAAACAGCGTCCCGATGCTGACGAGTTCGCCGACCAGACCGATCGGCAACAGTCCGGCGAGAACCGCCACCACGGCGCCGGTCGCGGTCGTCGCGATGTGAGGCGTGCGCAGGCGCGGATGAATCTCGGCTGCCACAGCGGGAAGCAGCCCGTCATGGGCCATGGCGCGGAAAATCCGCGGCTGCGCCAGCAGCATCACCAGAATGACCGAGGTCAGCCCGAACACGATGCCCAGTTTGATCAGCGGCGACAGCCAGCCCACGCCGGCGGCATCGATGCCGACCGCGATCGGATCGGGAACGTTCAACCGGTCGAACGGCACGATGCCGGTGAGGACAAAGCTGACCACGACATACAGCACCGTACAGATCACCAGCGAGCCGAGAATCCCGATCGGCATGTCGCGCTTCGGGTTCCTGGCCTCCTGCGCCGCGGTCGAGACGGCATCGAAGCCGATATAGGCAAAGAACACCACCGCGGCGCCGCGCGCGATGCCGGACCAGCCGTAAATCCCGGGACCGGCGTTGGGCGGGACGAAGGCCCCATCGGGGTTGCTCGATGTGATCCAGTTGGCCGTGCTGAAAGCGGGCACCGCGCATATGATAAACAGCGCGATCACGACGAGCTTGAGCGCGACGATGAAATTGTTGAACCGCGCCGTCTCCCGGATGCCCGCGACGAGCAGCGATGTGATGACGACAATGACCGCCATCGCCGGCAGGTTCAGGATGGCGCCGGTGGACGACCAACCATGCCCGGCGGCATCGTAAGTGAACGGCGATGAGACAAACCGGGCCGGGAGATCGAAGCCGATGTCTCTTGCGAGGCTGACGACATATCCGGACCAGCCGATCGCCACCGTGGTGGCGCCCACCGCGTATTCGAGGATCAGATCCCAGCCGATGATCCATGCCACGAGTTCGCCCAGCGTGGCGTAAGCATAGGTATAGGCGCTGCCGCTGACCGGAACTGCCGACGACATTTCGGCGTAGCAAAGGCCTGCGAATCCGCAGGCGACGGCGCCAAGGAGAAATGAGAACGCGACCGCTGGGCCTGCGTTCGCTGCGGCCGCGTGCCCCGTCAGTACGAAAATTCCCGCGCCGATGATGCCGCCGATGCCGAGTGCGACCAGATTGAGCGCGGAGAGCGTGCGCTTCAGGGCTCGCACCTCGCCGTCGGCGCCGTCGCCCTCCGCGGCCTCCCTCAACAATTTCGCGGTGGATTTGCGGGTCCAGATATTTGCCATCGAGGGCTGACGTCCCACGCCGGAAACAGCGCTTCAGACTATCGCGCCCGCGATGCCCTGTCAGGCGATTTTGAACCGTGCTTCTGCCGCAACCATTCCGGTCCCGACTTCGGCAACGACTGGATCGCCTCGTCCCATGGCAGCGCCGGCTTGACGAGTTCTAAAAAAGAACTGTATAAGACACCCGCAATTGGCCGAAGAATCCGCGATACGCGGCAAACTGCCGGCCCGGGAGGGTACCCAGATGGTCAAGGGCATCAAGCTGGCCGGCGCATTGTTTCTGGCCGTGCGGGCGATTTCTCCAGCCGCATCGGCGGCCGAATCGCCGGGGGTCACCGCGACCGAAATCAGGATCGGCGGCGTCTTCCCGTTCAGCGGGGCGGCGTCATCGCTTGGCCTGGTCGGCCGGGGCGTTGCCGCCTACGTTCAATCCATCAACGACCGCGGCGGCATCAATGGCCGCAAGATCAACTACATCGCGCTGGACGACGCCTACAGTCCGCCGAAGGCGGTCGAGCACATCCGCCGGCTGGTCGAGAGCGACGAGGTGGCCTTCATCTTCAGCCAGCTCGGGACTCCCGGCAACTCAGCGGTGTCAAAATATCTGGCGGCCAGGGGCGTGCCCTCGATTGCGATCGTGACCGGCTCCAGCAAGTTCACGCGCGTCAAGGATTATCCGCTGACCACGACCGGCCTTGTCAGTTACGACACCGAAGGCAAGATCTACGCGAAATATCTGACCCGGGCGCTGCCGTCGGAAAAATACGCGATCCTCTATCAGAACGACGATCTCGGCAAAGACTATGTCGCCGCTTTCAAGGAATTCCTCGGGCCGGACTTCGACAGGAAAGTCGTGACCGCCGCCTATGAAGTGACGGAGCCAACGATCGACTCGCAGGTCGTCAGCCTGAAGAGCTCGGGCGCCGATGCGCTGTTTGTCGCGGGAACGCCGAAATTTGCCGCGCAGGCGATCCGCCGCGCCGCCGAGATCGGCTGGAAGCCGACCCTCCTGATCAATTTTCCGTCGAGCTCCGTGGCGGGCACCCTGAAGCCCGCCGGCCTGGAAAATTCCGTCGGCGTCATCGTCGGCACGCCCAACAAGGATCCCAACGATCCGAAATGGGCCGAAGACGCCGGAATCAGGGCTTATCGGGCCTTCTTCGAAAAGTACCTTCCGGGTGCCGATATCACCAATAACAGCTATTTGACGGGCTATCAGCAGGGCATGGTGCTCGAACAGATCCTCAAGCAATGCGGCAGCGACTTCTCACGTGCCAATATCGCGGCGCAGGCCAGGTCCTTGCGGGATCTCGTGCTTCCGACCGCGCTGCCCGGCATCAAGATCAACACCAGCGCTGGCAGCAACATGGTCTGGACCCAGATGCAGCTGCAACGCTGGAACGGCGCGAGTTGGGACCAATTCGGCGAAGTTCTCGACGCTGCTTCCGAGTAACCGCTCAGGCGGCGCGCACCGGTTTCCTGGTCTTTGCGCCGTCATCGGGCTTCGCACCGGCCGGAATCTTGCGCGCGCCGGGACCGGGATGCACATGGACGCCCTTTGCCTCGATCGGCTCGCCGCATTCCGAGCAGGTCATCACCGGATCGAACATCTTGCCGCATTTCTTGTGTTCATGCAGCAAGGGACGGCCGCGGGCGTCGACCATGTGGACATCGCCCCAATGCACGATCGACATCATGATCGGGTACAGGTCGAGGCCCTTTTGCGTCAGGATATATTCGTAGCGTTTCGGCGATTCCTGGTACGGGATACGGCGCAGCACTCCGAACTGAACCAGTTTTTTCAGGCGTGCTGCCAGCAAATGCCGGGTGATGCCGAGCGAGGATTGAAACGCCTCGAACCGCCGCTTGCGCAGAAAACATTCGCGAAGAATCAAAAGGGTCCAGCGGTCGCCGATCACCGCGATGGTGCGGGCCACCGAGCAGGGTTCTTCTTCGAGCGCGTCCCATTTCATCGCATTCTCCCGTCCGCCGCGGCATCGCCGTCGATTGGGCCGGCCGAACATTTCGCCCATTCTAAATAGGCACTGATCCGCACACAACTAGTTGAACTGCATCCCAGCCAGCAAAATTGTGAAGAGAATTGACAGTTCTAAAATAGAACGGTAAGTCTTGGAACAGAAGCTGCTGCTTGGGTAGGCGTGCCCTTCCTCGGGGCCGCCGCGCCGAACAAGGAAACGTCCCGTGAATCCCCTAAAGGTCGAATTCCAGTTCGATTTCGGCAGTCCGAATGCCTATCTCGCCGAACTCGTGATGCCGGCGATCGAGAAGCGTACCGGGATCAAGTTCGAATATGTCCCGGTCTTGCTTGGCGGGGTCTACAAGGCGACCAACAACATGTCGCCCGCCGAATCGCTGCACGGGATCAGGAACAAGCCGGAATTCCAGGCGCTGGAAACGCGGCGCTTCATCCGCCGCCACAACATCACGAGTTTCAAACCGAATCCCTTTTTTCCGGTCAATACCCTGACGCTGATGCGTGGCGCGGTGGCGGCGCAGTTCGAAGGTGTGTTCGAGCCTTACTTCCGCGCGGCCTACCATCACATGTGGGAAGAGCCGAAGAAGATGGACGATCCAGAGGTTTTCAGAAGCGCTTTCGCCTCGTCCGGCATCGATATCGACCGCCTGATCGCCCGTTCGCGCGAGGATGACGTCAAGAAAAGACTGATCGAAAACACCACGGACGCCGTCGAGCGCGGCGCCTTCGGCTCGCCGACCTTCTTTGTCGGGAGTGAAATGTTCTTCGGCAAGGACCAGCTTCGCGACGTCGAGGAATCCATTGTCGAACAGCTGGGCGCGGCCCGGCTCAAGACCGCGTAGGGAAATTGCTTGCGAATGAACCAAAAAGGGCTCGCGGTAAAGGTTCCGGCGGGAGGGACGGTTGGTGAGATTGGAAGAAATCGATGCGGCCGGGGTCCTCTCAGGTCTGCCGAACCACATTCATGAAGTCATCGATCGCCATGTCAAGGAAACGCCGGACCGGCCGGCGCTGATCGAAGACGGCGGCGCCCTGAGCTATCGCGAACTCGATGCCGCGGTGAGAGCGACAGCGGATGCGCTTGCTTCGCTTGGCGTGCGCGCCGGCGATCGCGTCATGATCGTCAGCGAGAACTGCATCGCGCTGGCGTGCCTGCTGTTGGCCGCCTCCAGGCTCGACGCCTGGGCGATTGTGGTTAATCCGCGGCTGTCGCCGCGCGAACTCGACCAGATCAGGGATCACAGCGGCGCGCGCCGCGTCTTGTTTACGGCGGGGGTTTCCAGGGAGGCCGCGGCCCACGCCAGCCGCTCCGACGCGAGTGTGCAAAACGTCGGACCGCTGCAGCGGATCGGCGTCTCCGCGCTCGATGAAGCCACCGCGCCCGAACCCGTCGAGGTCGATGCCGCCAAACAGGTCGCCGTCCTGATCTATACCTCCGGGACAACGGGCACGCCCAAGGGCGTCATGCTGACCCACCGCAACCTGCTGTTCAGCGCGAAAACCACGGCATGGTTCCGAAGGATGGACGCCAACGACAAGGTCTATCTGGTGCTGCCGATCTCGCACATCGTCGGTATCTCGCTGTTGATCATGACGCTGATGACCGGCGCCAAGGTGCGGCTCACAAGCAAATACGATCCCGCGGCGCTGGCAAAGGCGATGGCGGAGGAGGGCGTCACCATCCTCAACGGCGTGCCGGCGACGTATCAGCGGCTGCTCGAATACAAGCGGCTCGCCGGATTGCCGAAGCTCGACCGCGGCGCGTTGCGCCTGATCGCGGTGGCAGGCGCGCCGCTCGATCTCGATCTCAAATCGCGGGTCGAGGCCGAACTCGAGCTTCCCTTGCTCAACGGCTACGGCATCACCGAATGTTCGCCCGGCATTTCCGGCGTTCGTTTCGATGCGCCGCGCGCCGATTCTGCGGTCGGCCGATTGTTGCCGGGCATCGAGACGAGGATTATCGGCCGCGATGGCAATGCGGCGGCGGAAGGCGAGGTCGGCGAACTCCACGTCCGCGGGCCCAACGTGATGCGCGGCTATTATCGCGCGCCCGATCTCACCGCCAGGGCGATCGATGCCGACGGCTGGTTCAACACCGGCGATCTGGCGCGGTTCGAAGGCGATTGCCTGTTCATCGTCGGGCGCACCAAGGAAATGATCATCCGCTCCGGCTTCAACGTCTATCCCGCCGAAATCGAGGCCGTGCTGTCAACCCACGACGCCGTCGTGCAATGCGCCGTCGTGGGCCGTGCGGTGGAAGGCAATGAAGAGGTGATCGCGTTCGTGCAACTGCTGCAGGGCTCGAACACCAGCACCGAGGATCTGATGGCCCATATCGCCCCGCAACTGACCTCCTACAAGCGGCCGTCCGAAATCATCGTCCTGGAAGCGCTGCCGGCGACCTCGACCGGCAAGATCCTCAAACACAAACTGGCCGAGACGCTGCGCGCGAATTGAATTGGCAGCGCCGGCTTCAACCGTCACCTTCGGGAGAACAGCGTGGAAAAACGTAATGCGACAGTCGCCGTGATCGGCGCCGGTGACTTCATCGGCGGCGAAATCGCCAGGAAGTTCGCAGCCGAGGGCTTCACCGTTTTCGTCGGCCGCAGACAGGGTGAAAAGCTGGCGCCGCTGGTCAAGGAAATCGAGGACGCCGGCGGCACCGTGTTCGGCCGCGCCCTCGACGCGCGCAAGGAAGAGGAAGTGACAAAGTTCCTTTCCGATGCCGACCAGCACGCCCCGCTCGAAGTCTGCGTCTTCAACATCGGCGCCAACGTCAATTTCCCGATCGTTGAGACCACCGAACGCGTATTCCGGAAAGTCTGGGAGATGGCCTGCTATTCCGGCTTCCTGGCGGGACGCGAGGCGGCGCGCCTGATGCTGCCGCGCGGCAAAGGCAACATCTTCTTCACCGGCGCCACGGCGTCTCTGCGCGGCGGCTCCGGTTTTGCGGCGTTTGCCAGCGCCAAATTCGGCCTGCGCGCGCTGGCGCAATCGATGGCGCGCGAACTCGGCCCCAGGCACATCCATGTCGCGCATCTCATCATCGATTCCAGCGTCGATACCGAATGGGTTCGGCAGTTGATTGCGAACCGGGAAGGGCCGCAGGCGATCGCGAATCTCAATCCGGACCGCCTGATGCGCCCGGCCGCGGTCGCGGAAGCCTATTGGCAGCTCTACCTGCAGCCGCGCGATGCCTGGACTTTTGAGCACGAAATCCGCCCGTTCGGCGAGAAGTGGTGAATGTGCTAATCAGGCCGTGATTGTGAAATTTCGGGAGGAATAGATGAAGACAGCGATCACGGAGATGTTCGGCATCGAGCATCCGATCATTCAGGGCGGCATGCATTATGTCGGCTTCGCCGAACTCGCCGGCGCGGTGTCCAATGCCGGCGGCCTTGGCATCATCACGGGTCTGACGCAGCGAACCCCGGAAATGCTCGCCAGGGAGATCGCGCGCTGCCACGACATCACGGACAAGCCGTTCGGGGTGAATCTCACCTTCCTGCCCACATTCTCCGCGCCGCCCTATCCGGAATACATCGCCGCCATCCGGGAAGGCGGCATCAAGATCGTCGAAACCGCCGGGCGCAGCCCCGAGCAGTACATGCCGGCGCTGAAGGCTGCGGGAATAAAAGTGATCCACAAATGCACCTCGGTCCGGCATTCGCTCAAGGCCGAGCAGATAGGCTGCGACGCGGTGAGCGTCGACGGGTTTGAGTGTGGCGGCCATCCCGGCGAAGACGACATGCCGAACATGATCCTGCTGCCGCGCGCCGCCGAGGAATTGAAGATTCCGTTCGTGGCCTCCGGCGGCATGGCCGATGCGCGCAGCCTGGTCGCGGCGCTGGCGATGGGTGCGGCCGGCATGAACATGGGCACGCGCTTCATCGCCACCAGGGAAGCCCCGGTCCACGACAACGTCAAGAAGGCGCTGGTCGCGGCCTCCGAGTTAGACACGCGACTGGTGATGCGGGCGCTGCGCAACACCGAGCGCGTGCTGAAGAATACCAGCGTCGAGCGACTGCTCGAGATCGAGCGCGAAAAGGGCCGCGCGCTGAAGATCGAGGACATCCACGACCAGGTCGCGGGCGTCTATCCGAAAGTGATGATCGACGGCGACATGGATGCCGGCGCCTGGAGCTGCGGCATGGTGGCGGGCCTCATCCATGACGTTCCGACGGTGAAGGAACTGATCGACCGCATCATGGCGGACGCCGACCGCATCATACGCGGCCGGCTGATGGGATTTCTCGACGATTCCGGACGCAAGGCCACTATCCGCGCGGTGTCGTGAGAGGGTGATTACATTTCTGGCGTCATTGCGAGGAGCGTAGCGACGAAGCAATCCAGCTTTCTACCTCAGTTCACCAAAGCTGGATTGCTTCGCTTCGCTCGCAATGACGATCCAAAAACCTAAAAATGGAGCGAGCCATGCGACCGCCGGGCAGCTATCAATACCCTCCGATGGATTTTGTCATCTATGGCAAGCCGGCCGCCGACGCGCTTCGCGAGGAGGCGGAGCGGCTGGGCGCCAGCCGTGTGTTCCTGATCGCGAGCCGGACGCTGAATACCAAGACCGACGAGATCGAGAAGATCCGCAAATCGCTCGGGGATCGCTATGCCGGCACCTTCGACGGCATCCCGCAGCACACCACGCGCGAGTTCGTGGTAAAGGCCGCCGCAGTTGCGCGCGACGCCGAGGCCGACCTGATCGTCGCGATCGGCGGCGGCTCGGTGGTGGATGCCGCGAAAATCATCCTGATGTGCATGGAGCATGAGATCGTCGACCAGGACGGGCTCGACGGTTTCGAGACCACGCCGGAACGGCGCTTCGGCAAGTTCCGCAATCCCAAAGTCCGCATGATCGCGGTCCCGAGCACGTTGTCCGGCGGCGAATACAATTCCGGCACATTGGTGACCGACACCCGCCGCAAGCTGAAGCAGATCTTCAACCATCCGATGATGATGCCGCGGACCATCATCCTCGATCCGGCCATCACAAAATACACGCCGGAAAAGCTTTGGCTGGGCTCCGGCACCCGCGCAATGGATCATGGCATCGAGGCGATCTGCTCGATCCGCGGCAACCCGCTGGTCGACAGCGTGTGTCTGCAGGGCCTGCGGTTCCTTCACGACGGCCTGCTGCGGACAAAAGAGAATCCGGACGATCAGGAAGCGCGCGTCAACTGCCAGTTCGGCTCATGGTTGTCGGCGTTCGGGCTGCAGGCGCGCGTGCCGATGGGCGCGAGCCACGCCATCGGCCACGTGCTCGGGGGCACCTGCGACGTGCCGCATTATTTCTGCACGGCGGTGATGATGCCGAGCGTGTTGCGCTATAACCGACCGGCCACCGAGGAGGCGCAGAAGTCGATCGCAAGCGCGCTGCGGGCGCCCGAATTGGACGCCAGCGATGCCTTCGCGGCGTTCATCGGCAAACTCGGGCTGCCGCGGAAGCTTTCCGAGGTCGGCGTCAGCGAGGAAAAATTCAAGCTGATCGGCGAAAACGCCATGCTGTCGATCTTCACGCGCTCCAATCCGCAGCCGATCCGCGAGCCCGGCGATGTCGTCCAGATCCTGAAGCTCGCCGCTTGATCCTCAGGGGTCGATCAGCACCCCCGGATTGAGCATGCCCTTTGGGTCGAGCTCTTTCTTCGCCGCGCGAAGCGCGGTCGCGAACAGCTCCGGACGCTGACGGTCGTACCAGGGCCGGTGGTCGCGGCCGACGGCATGGTGATGGGTGATGGTGCCGCCGGCCTCGATCAGCGCGTCGCTCGCTGCATTCTTGATCGCCTGCCACTGCTCGAGCAGCGCGCCGTGGCGGCCGAGCGCGTGGAAGGAGAAATAGGGCGCAGGCCCATCCGGATAGACATGGGTGAAGCGGCAGGTGACTTCGCCCTTGACGCCGGTCGCCTCCACGATCGCGCGCTCGGTTGCCGCCTTCACCTTGTCGTGGAAAGCCTCGAAGCGATCCCAGGTGATGGCGGTCTCGAAGGTGTCGTTGATGAGACCGGCCGGCGTCAGGAATTCGCGCGCATAGGGCATTCGAATAAAGGCGTTGCGCCAGATGCCCGCCGCGCCCTCGAGATGGGCGTCGCCGGCTTGTGCGGGCTCCGGCGTGCCGCGATGGTCGGCGCAGCATTCCAGCGCGCGCGCCATCCAGGCGTCGGGCGCGTGATCGCCGGATTCGAAGCCGAGCACCATGATCGCGACGCTGCCGTCGGCCGCTCCCGTGTTGTAGGCCTCTTGCGCGTCGAGGATGCGGCAATTCGACGGATAGAGGCCGGATTGCGAGATAGCCCGCACGGCGCGCGCCGCCGCGAAGAAGGTCTGGAAACGCACCGATGCGCCGGCGCGAAACTTTGGGAGCGGCTGCAATCGCATCCAGGCGCGCGAGATCACCCCCAGCGTTCCTTCCGAGCCGATGAACATGCGATCGGGACTCGGTCCGGCGCCCGATCCCGGCAAGCGCCGCGTTTCCAGAACGCCGCGCGGCGTCACCACGCGCAAGCTTTCGACGAAATCGTCGATATGGGTATAGAGATTGGCGAAGTGACCGCCGGAGCGCGTCGCGATCCAGCCGCCAAGCGTCGAATATTCAAAACTCTGCGGGAAATGCCGCAAGGTGACGCCGTGCGGCTTGAGCTGGTTTTCCAGCGAGGGACCAAAGGCGCCGCCTTCGATCAGGGCGGCGCGCGAGGCCTGGTCCACCTCGACGACCTTGCCGAGGTTGCGCAGGTCGAGCGTGACGGCCGCCTTGTAACGCGTGCCGTCGGCGCGCGGCTCGACGCCGCCGCAGACGCTCGATCCGCCGCCGAACGGCGTCACCGAGGCGCTCGCCCCGCCGGCCCAATCCATCACTGCGGAGATTTCCGCCTCGCTGCGCGGATAGGCGACCACGTCGGGCGCGCAGTCATAATCGCCGAGCATGCCGCGCACATAATCCGGATAGGATTTGCCGTAGGCATGGGCGGCGCGGTCATAGCGGTTGGTGTTGCAGAACGCGGCCAGCGAATCCGGCGGCGTTGCGCGCGGCGCGCGCAGCGTCAGGTCTTCCAGTCGCGGCACCCCGATGGTCTCGAACTTGTCGCGGGAGAATTTCGCGCGATAGCGGCCGAGGACAAAATCCTGTTCCGCTTCCGTCATGCCCTCGCCCTCACGGCCCCAGCCGTAATGCTTCAGCCTTGCGCCGTTCATGGTCGTCTCCCGGGTTCCCGTTTTGATTTTTCAGCTTTGTTGCAAGAACGGTTTGCAGTGTCTCGCGCCGCGGCGCGCTCAGCAAGTCTGCGCGGCCGCATTTTTGCGAAGGCATTGGCCGGGAAAGTCAGGGGCGCAGGATGATCTTCGCGGCCGCGGTCGAGCCGGCATCGATGCTGGCAAAGGCGCCGACGCCCTCCGACAGCGGCCGTTGCTCGAACCAGCGCAGTTTTCCGAAGCGGCCGCCTGCGATCGCGGCGACGGTTTGTCGGAAATCGAGTGGCGTATAGCAATACGAACCGGTGAAGGCGATTTCCTGCAGCGTGATCTTGCGGATATCCAGTCCGTCGGCTCCCGGCAGAAGGCCGAGATGCACGATGACGCCGCCGGGCCGCACCATCCGGCTTGCCGCGGCGCGCGTGGCCGAGGCGCCGACCGCGTCGATCACGAGATCGACGCTGTTGTCGGCGGGCTCAGCTTTGCTGCCCGGCGCATAGGTTTCGATTTCCTCGGTCCGGTGCAGGGCGTTGCGCCGAAGCGGATTGGTTTCGCCGACGCTTAAATCCCTGGCGCCGAAATGGCGGGCCACCAGCGCGGAGGTCAAGCCGATCGCGCCGCCGCCAAGCACGATTACGCGCGCGGCGGCGAGCGGCAGATGCAGTCGCTCCATGCCCAGCCGAACCGCATGCCAGGAGACGGCGATCGGCTCCGCCAGGGCCGCGTGTTCGACCGGCAGGTCGTCGGGTATCGATTCCACATTGCTCTCGGGCACGCGGACGAATTCGGCGAAGGCGCCCGGGCGCGGCGGCATCGACAGGACTTGCCGTGTCGGCGAAAGGTGCGGGCGCCCCTCGATGGCATAGGGGCAGGCGGGGTCGACGATCAGCGGGTTGATGGTGACGCGCTCGCCGGCGCGCGGGCCGGAGACGATGCGCCCGGCGGCCTCGTGGCCCAGGATCAGCGGCGCGGGCCGGCGCGAATCGTGTCCATGATAGGCGTGCATGTCGGAGCCGCAGATGCCGACCGCCTCGACCTTGACTACGACTTCGCCGTCCGCGGCCACGGGCATGGATTCCTCGCGAAGCTCCAGCACATTCGGTGCGGTGTAGACGAGCGCGCGCATGGCCGGCTTCTCCTTCGCCCTATTTCGCCGTGAAACCGCCGTCGACGGCCAGCGTCCGTCCCGTAACATATCCCGAGGCGTCGGATGCAAGGAATACGGTCGTCCCGATCAGGTCATCGAGCCTGCCGTTGCGGCCGATCGCGGTCTGCGCGGCGAGACGGATTCCCCGTCGGGGCCGCCCCCGCAATTGAAATTCTCCGGGCGGCAGCCAATACAAAACAAAGCAACCGTCACATCAGGAACATTGAAAGTTCCGACTATTGTTTTGCCGGCCCGTATTGCGACATAAATCCTCGTATGAACGAGGCCGGAACAGTGATGCTGACCGAGAAATTCGACGCTTATGGCGAGGTGTTGCCGCAGGCCGCGCGCGGCAAGCGCGACGCCGGGAAGCCCGTGTCCGCGGTGCTCAGCCGGGTCGGCCAATATGTGTTCTGGCTGCTTGTCGTTGTGATCGTTTCCGCGCGGGTCATGTATTACCCGGCGAACCCGCGTTTTGAGGTCGGCAGCGCAAGCGACCCGAAACAGGTCATGACGCGCTAGCCGCGGGCATGGCGGCTCCGCGGGCTATGCGGAATTGATATTTTCCATTTCGGACGATTTGGCGCATAATTCCTTCTCCCAGAAGGATAATGCGTGGCAAATCGGACTGATTCATCTGACGACGCCGGGCTCTCCAGTTCAGTGGCGGCGAAACCTGTCGCTCTGTTTTGGGGCATCGCGCTCTGCTCTCTCGTGACGCTCGTCGCGGTCGCCATCCAGGCGCTCGAAGAGTCCCTGGTCGGCCATCCCTACCTCGAAGCCATCGTGATCGCCATCCTGCTGGGGACGGCGATCCGCACCATCTGGGAGCCGGGCGTCCGCTGGCGCGCCGGCGTTGCCTTCAGCGCCAAACAATTGCTGGAGGTCGCGATCGTGCTGCTCGGGGCCTCCTTGACCTTTGCGGCGATCGCAGCATCGGGAATTGTACTGCTCGGTGCCATCGTCTCGATCGTCATTGTGACGCTTGCGGTCTCCTTCGGCATCAGCCGGGCACTGGGCCTGCCGATCCGGCTGTCGATCCTGATCGCCTGCGGCAATTCGATCTGCGGCAATTCGGCGATCGCCGCGGTGGCGCCGGTGATCGGCGCCAGCACCGACGACATCGCTTCCTCGATTTCCTTCACCGCCGTGCTCGGCGTGATCGTGGTGCTCGGGCTGCCGCTGCTGATCCCGCTGTTGCATCTTTCGGAGACGCAATACGGGATCCTCGCCGGCATGACGGTCTATGCCGTTCCGCAGGTGCTCGCGGCGACGGTGCCGGCGGGCCTTGTCAGCACCCAGATCGGCACGCTGGTAAAACTGGTCCGGGTGATGATGCTCGGCCCCGTCGTCGCCTGCATTGCGGTGTCGGCCCGAGGCCTCCGCGGCGATCGCTCGCCGAGCGCTAAGGGGACGAACAGCTTCTTCAAGACGGTGCCGTGGTTCATTGCCGGCTTCTTCGCGCTGGCGGCGTTTCGCTCGCTGTCGCTGATCCCCGCGGCGGCCGTCTTCCCGCTGCAGAAAGCCGCCGGCATCCTGACCGTCATGTCGATGGCGGCGCTGGGTCTGGGCGTCGACCTGCGCGTCATCGGCCGGGTCGGCGGCAAGGTCACCGCGGCCGTGACGCTGTCATTGCTGTTTCTGCTGATCGTCAGCCTTGGCCTGGTCCGCTTTATTGCCCCTGCCTCCTAGGCCAAGAATCCTCAAATTGCCGGCTTCAAGCCGCGCCTGTCGCGATATACTGGCATGAGCCCGAGATTCATCTCGGCGTCGCGCGGATAGGTGATGAGCAAGGATCAGCCGCCACAGCGGACAGCAATCGCCGGCGAGCGCCAGGCGGCGCAGCCCCAGTTCGGGGCGCTGCTGATGACCGACGGCGGAACGCAGCGGGCCGGACCGCCGCCCATGTTCCGGGGGCTGAGCGAAGCCGAGAAGGCGCGGGTGCTGGGTTCGGGCAAGCGCAAGGTGCTCTATCGCGGCGCGCAGTTGTTCCGCCAGGGCAGTCCGCAGGACGGCATCTTCTTGATCGAGAGCGGGCGAATCAAGGTCTTCTACATCGCGCCTTCGGGCCGCGAGATCACGCTGGCCTACTGGCATTCCGGCAATTTCGTCGGCGGTCCCGAAGTTTTCAGGCAGGGCCTGCATGTCTGGTCGGGTTCCGCCGCCGTCAACTCAACCGTGCTGCATCTGCCCGGGGATGTGCTGCGCCAGATGGCGCTGACCATTCCCGAACTTGCCGTCAACATTATCGAAGGCCTGAGCTTCAAGGGCCAGTGCTACTCGGCGCTGGCGCAAATGCTCGGCACGCGATCGCCGACCGAGCGGCTTTCACAATTATTGCTGCACCTGATGAATCTGTATGGCGTGGAGGAGCGCGAGGGCACCTTGATCGCGGCGTCGTTCACGCATGCCGACCTCGCGCACATGACGGGCGTGACCCGCCAGTCGGTCACCACCAGTCTCAAGCGATTTGCCGAGCTCGGCATCCTGCACCCGCATGGCACCAACCTCGTGATCACGGACGCCGCAATGCTGGGCAAGATCCGCGACGGCAAGGTCGCCAAATTCGCCGCCTCCAACGACGGTTAGCAAGATCGCAAAGCGGGCTTTGCGCCCGCCGCGTCGGATCGGCGCGAACGCAACCTGCAAGCGACATCGCGCCTCGGATCAATCTCAAGATCAATTTTTGTCGCGTTTGATCGAGGTGCGCTTCGCCGTCTCCGCTGAGTGCCGGGAGCGCGTTACCCCGCAACCGCGCGCTCGCCGCGGGCCGAATTGACTAAACACCGGTCAGTTCGCCCACCGGATAGCCAAAATCGACGCCATGGCTGTCTACGAATTGAGCAGCGGAGATTTCTTCGCAACAGGTTGCTGGTTCGAAGCCTTTGCCGTTTCGGAATGAAGGTGAGCGGTTCAGAACTCACTGACCGAATGATTGATCGTTCGTCACACGCAAACGAGCTCGCGGCAAGATGACATCACCTCTTTTCACGGCGCATGTCCTTCACGAACCGGGCTCACAGCGTGCCATCGCCATCGGTTTGATGGCACGTCGCTTGCACCGACAAGGGACACGATTGCCCGCGGCTCACCTCGTCAAGTCGCATCCGCTTGCCGCCGAGGCGCGACGCATTGGCATCGTACGGCACACCTGCATGGCTTAATTCCGAAAGGATAGTTTTCATGAGCGTCGGCCCGATTTCCAAAATCTCCTTTCTTCCGTTGCTCGCCGCTGCCGCCATCGCGCTCGCGCCCGGACAGGCGAACGCGGAGACGCTCGAGATCGGCATCGGTATTCAGAACACGACGACCAACACCGTGACCGGCGGTGCCGTATTGAAAGAACTCGGCCTGTTCGAAAAGCATTTGCCGACCACCGGCAAATACAAGGATTTCAAATATTCGCTGTCCTGGCAGAACGCGACTTCGGGCCCGCCGATCACCAACGGCATGATGGCCAACAACATCCAGATCGGAATGATGGGCGACTATCCGCTGATGGTGAACGGGGCCACCGGGCAGGCGACCGGCAACGAAACCCAGCTGGTCGCGATCATCGCCTACAACGCGCAAGGCAGCGGCAACGGCATCGTCGTTCACAAGGATTCGCCGTACTACGAGCTCGCCGATCTCAAGGGCAAGAACGTCTCGGTGCCGTTTGGCTCCGCCGCGCACGGCATGATCCAGCGGGCGCTGGAGCAAAAGGGGCTGCCGGCCGACTTCTGGAATCTGGTGTCGCAGTCGCCGGAAATCGGCAGCACCAATCTGCAGGAGAAGCGTATCGACGCCCACGCCGACTTCGTTCCGTTTGCCGAGCTGCTGCCGTTCCGAGGCTTTGCCCGCAAGATCTACGACGGCGCGGAGACCAAGACCCCGACCTTCCACGGCGTGGTCGTGCGCAAGGATTTTGCCGAAAAATATCCGGAGATCGTCGTCGCCTACATCGAAGCGCTGATGGAAGCCAACGACTGGATGCGCAAGAACCCCAAGCTCGGGGCCGAAAAGGTCGAGGAGTGGACCAAGATCAACAAGGAGGTGGTCTACATCTTTCTCGGTCCGGGCGGCATCCACACGCTCGACCCGACCATCAAGCCGGCCTGGGTTGAAGCCATCAAGGGCAATTACGCGGTCCTGAAGAAGCTGAACATGATCAAGGAGCTGAACATCGGCGCCTGGGTCAACGACAGCTATGTGCGGCAGGCCTTCAAGGATCTGGGACTGGATTACGACAAGCAGCTGGCGTCGCAAGCCGGCTACGACGTCACCGGCAACGATCCCGTCTGCAACGTACCGGTCGGCAATCCCCGCGAAGCCGGCGAAGTATGGATCGCAGGTGGCGACATCGTGCCCTTCAGCTCCGCGGCCTGCACGCTGATGGGCGTGAAGAAATTCACCGACGGCGGCAAGAAGCTCAACGCAGTCTACCTGGTCGATCATGAACTCGGCATCAAAGTGTTCGCCGACGCCGCCTTCTATGCGGTCAGCAGCAAGGATCCGAAAAAGCCTGAAGTGGTGCCGTTCATGCTCAAGCACGATGCCGAGGCCTATGCGAACAGGAACGGCGGCAGGCTTGCGACCTACAGCGAGGCGCTCGGAGCGGTCGACGTCGGCCATTAGCTTGAGAGGACAAATGCCATGTTCGACAAACAACAGCGCATGAAGACGGCAAGGATCTCGCTGGTGGATACTCAGGCCGATTACGGAAAGACAGCGGATCCGGTGGTGACGAAAAATGTCCAGCCGCCCGCAGCGCAGGCACCGGCCGTTCCCGAACCTGTCGGGCCGGAGGTCGAAATCGGCGCCCTGAAGATGAAGCCGCTGCTCGAGCGGGTCACCCGCGAGCAGGTCGTCACCGCGCTGCTCGCCTGCGTCTCGATCGGCGCGCTGTTCCTGTTCTGGTATCTGGGAACCAAGTACCGGCTCGATTTCTACATCCGCTTCAAGAACGTGCCGACGCCCTATGAGGTCTTCAGGCAGGCAGTCGAAGTCAGTTCGTCGACAAAATTCCTGGTCAATGTCGGCTTCAGCGTGCGGCGCATCCTGCTCGGATTCTTCATCGCCATCGCGGTCGGCGTCCCCCTTGGACTGATGATCGGCAGATACCGCAGGGTCCGCGACCTCTTCATGCCCGCGATCGAAATTCTGCGCCCGATTCCTGCGATCGCCTGGGTGCCGATGTCGATCATGTTGTGGCCCAACAACGAAGCGGCCATCGTCTTCATCACCTTCATCGGCGCCTTCTTCCCGATCCTTTTGAACACCGTTCACGGCGTCCATTCGATGGACGGGGTGCTGATACGCGCAGGCCGCTGTCTCGGCGCCGGCGAAGCCCGGCTGTTCTTGAACGTGATCCTGCCCGGCTCGCTGCCGCATATTTTCACCGGGCTTGCGGTCGGCATGGGCGTGGCGTGGGTCTCGCTGATCGCCGCCGAGATGATCTCAGGCCAGTTCGGTGTCGGCTACTTCACCTGGGAAGCCTATTCGCTGGTGAACTACCCGGCGATCGTGCTCGGCATGATCACGATCGGCGTCCTGGGGCTGGTCTGCAGCGGAATCATCCGGCTCTGCGGCGTCCTGATGATGCCGTGGCTCGCCTTCGCACCCGGGAGCAAAAAATGAACACCCAAGCAACGAATACCGTTGAAAAAGGTCTGATCGACGTTCGCGACATGGGCGTTGTGTTCGGCGCCAACGACAACGAGGTGATCGCCGTCAAGGACGTCAGCCTCAACGTGCAGCCCGGCGAGTTCGTATCGCTGATCGGTCCCTCCGGTTGCGGCAAGTCGACCATCCTCTCGATCGTGGCCGGCTTCATGGCGCCGACCAGCGGCGAAGCCACGGTCGATCACCAGCCGATCACCAAACCGGGTTCCGACCGCGGCGTGGTGTTCCAGCAATATTCGCTGTTCCCCTGGCTCACGGTCCGCAAGAACGTCGAGTTCGGCCTGAAGATGGCCGGCGTCGATGCCGGCAAGCGCGACGTCACCGCGCGCTCGCTGCTCGACCTCGCGGGCCTGCTTTCGTTCGCGGACCATTATCCCGACCAGCTCTCCGGCGGCATGAAGCAGCGCATCGGCATCATTCGCGCGCTGGCGACCAGCCCGCAGGTGCTGCTGATGGACGAGCCGTTCGGCGCGCTCGACACCCAGACCCGCGTCGTGATGCAGGAGATCCTCACCAACATCTGGCAGCAATTCCGCATCTCGGTGCTGTTCATCACCCACGACATCGAAGAGTCGATTTTCCTCTCCGACCGCATCTACGTCATGACGGCGCGGCCGGGGCGCATCAAGGCGGAGATCAAGGTGCCGCTGCCGCGCCCGCGCACCGCCGAGATGACCGCCACGCCGGAATTCGCGGCGCTGGTGCAGAAGCTCAAGGGGCTGATCCGGGAGGAATCGCTCGCGGCCATGGAGCCCGAGCTCAAGAGCCGGGGGCTAGCCGGCTTCGGCATGAACGTCGGACCGAAAGGAGTGGGCGAGATCTTCTGACACCCGAGCTTTCAAAATACGCAGGCGAAAACGCCGCAGACCAACATCTACCAGGCGACGCGACATCGCGTCACGAACTCGGAGCTATAAATGACCAAGAAACCAAACATTCTGTTTTTCCACGTGGACAACCTCGGAATGGGGGAACTGGGTTGCTACGGTGGCGGCATCCTGCGCGGCGCCGATACCAGGCGCATGGACAAGTTTGCCAAGGAAGGCGTGAAGCTGACGCATTACGTCGTCGAGCCGCAATGCACGCCGACCCGCTCGGCGCTGATGACCGGCCGCTTCCCGATCCGCTCCGGCAACCACACCATCGCGCTCGGCGGCAATGGCGGCGGCATCGTCAAGTGGGAGCGCACCATCGGCGAGATCCTGTCGGAAGCCGGCTACGCGACCTCGATCTACGGCAAGTGGCACATCGGCGCCGAGGACGGCCGTTTTCCGACCGACCACGGTTTTGACGAATGGTACGGACCGTTGCGCACCTATGACGAATGCATGTGGCTGACCGACCCGCATTACGTGCCGGAGCGCGACGGCTTCTCGCATATGCATGAGGGCGTCAAGGGCAAGGGCGCCTGGCCGCTGCTCGACGAGCAACTCACCATGGAGACCAAGAAGACCTGCGACCTCGAGTACCAGAAGCGCGCGCTCAAATTCATGGAAAAGTCGGTCAAGGCGGACAAGCCGTTCTACTGCTACTTCAATCATTCGCTGATGCACTTCCCGATGAGCCCGCGCGACGAGTTTGTCGGCAAGAGCGACAACGGCGAGTGGGGCGACTGCCTGTTGATGCTGGACCATGATTTCGGCGTGCTGGTCGACAAGCTCGACGAACTCGGCGTTGCCGACAACACCATTGTCGTGATGTGCGGCGACAACGGTGCGGAGGACCATCTCGCCGGCCGCGGCACCGGCGGCTTCTTCGACGGTTCCTACTTCAGTTCGGCGGAAGGCGGCATTCGCACGCCGCTGTTGATCCGCTGGCCGGGTCACATTCCGGCGGGCGTCGAAAGCAACGAGATGGTGCACGTCACCGACATGTTCACCACGCTGTTGTCATTCACGGGCTGCAAGCCGCCGGGCGACCGCCTGATCGACGGCGTCGACCAGAGCCCGTTCTTCTTCGGCCAGCAGCCGACCTCGAACCGCGAATCCTGCATCGTCTGGCTCAAGGACGAGTTGCACGCGGTGAAATGGAAGGACTTCAAGATCAACTTCAAGCGGCAGCAGCATTTCCACGATCCGGAACTGCCGCTCGGCTTTGCCCGCATCACGCACCTCAAGGAAGACCCGAAAGAGCGCGAGGCGGTCAACCAGCGCTACGTGCGCTGGTGGGTGATGCAGCACGCGCAACGCATCATCCGGGATTTCGAGAACTCGACCAGGAAGGAAGAACTGATCCCGCCGGGATCGCCGCTCGACTTCGTGCCGAAGAAGTTCGCGGAAGCGTGAGCTTCATGTCTTTGCTCGACACAGGCGCAGACGCAAGGCCGTTGGCCGGCGCAAGCCGGCCGGAGGCTGCCGACCGGGGCTCCATGATCTGGATCCCCGGCGGCGAATTCGTGATGGGTTCGAACAAGTTCTATCGCGAGGAGCGGCCGGCGCGCGCCGCGCGCGTGGATGGATTCTGGATCGATCCGCATCCGGTGACCAATGCCGAGTATCGCGAGTTCGTTCGGGCGACGGGATATGTGACCACGTCCGAACGGATGCCCGACCCCGCGCTGTATCCGGACGCCGCTCCTGAATTCCTGGTGCCGGGCTCGCTGGTATTCACAAAACCGGACGCGCCTGTCGGCCTGCGCGATTATCGCGCGTGGTGGGCCTACGTTCCCGGCGCGGACTGGCGTCACCCCGAGGGCCCTGAAAGCAACATCGATGACCGCCGGGATCACCCGGTGGTTCACGTCGCCTTCGAGGATGTGGTGGCGTACGCCGGCTGGGCCAGGAAATCGCTGCCGACCGAAGCCGAATGGGAATTCGCCGCGCGCGGCGGATTGCACGACGCGACCTATGCGTGGGGCGAGGAATTTGCCCCACAGGGGCAGGCGATGGCCAACATTTGGCAGGGCCGTTTCCCTTTCGAAAATCTCGCCGAGGACGGCTACGAGGGCACCTCGCCGGTCCGCGCGTTCCCCGTCAACGCCTATGGGCTTTACGACATGATCGGCAATGTCTGGGAGTGGACCGCGAGCGCCTACGCCATGCCAGGCGCGGCAAGCGATAAGCCATCCTGTTGCCAGGCAAAGGAAAGCAACGACCGCACCGCGAACCGGGTCGTGAAGGGCGGTTCGCATCTGTGCGCACCGAATTATTGCCTGCGCTACCGGCCGGCGGCGCGCCAGAGCCAGACGCTGGATACATCGACCACCCACATCGGATTCCGCTGTGTGGTTCGCTGACAACAACAAACTTTTGCTGCCCGGAGTCCGCTCTTCATGACGATCACGACCGCATCCGCGCTGGCGAGCTTCGACGATACGCCGTCCGTCACCTCGGTGCTGCGCTCGCCGAATGTGCTGATTCGCGAGACGCTCGCGGGCCTGGTCACCGCGCTGGCGCTGATTCCCGAAGTGATCTCGTTCTCGTTCATCTCGGGCGTCGATCCCAAGGTGGCGCTGGTTTCTTCTATCGTGCTGGGTCTTGTGATGTCGGCGCTCGGCGGCC
>DATNMT010000001.1:0-4541 GCA_035602495.1 Bradyrhizobium sp. | reverse complement strand
CGAAATAAGCCGTAAACCATCGCGTGCGGGAATGCCGGGTTTTCCGGTGTACTCGTGGTGACTAACTCGTGTGGTTTTTCTACCCACACGAGGCTGCGGGTGCATTGGGCGCCCGGCATTCCCCACGCCCTCTTGGGGGCGGATGATTTGCAAGACTCGGGCGTTTTCACGCCGCGGGAACGCGAAGGCGTGTCCCAAATTGTCATACCCGCGAAAGCGGGTGATCCAGTATTCCAGAGACGGTCGGTGATGGAATCGAGAAGCCTCGGCGTACTGGATCCCCCGGTCAAGCCGGGGGATGACACTGGTGGTGGGGCTGCGAACGCACCAAATGCTGTGTCGTCCCTGCGAACGCAGGGACCCATACGCCGCGGCGCTTGTGTTGAAAGGCGCTGGTGTACGGCTTTCGTGCAACAACCAAAACCTGTGGTTATGGGTCCCTGCTTTCGCAGGGACGACAAAGTTGCAGGGACGACATCTTTTACGACGAAGCTACTGCTTCCTTCGCAGCGGCGTCACCGTCGCGACCTGCTCGCCTTCCGCGCGCCAGCGGAAAATCTCGGCGGCCAGGATCGGATGATTGAATCCCTTCAGATGCAGATCATCCAGCGGCTTGCCTGAAGCGGGAATCAGCGATTGAACAACTGCCGCAGCACGTCGTTCATCGCCGGACTGTCCTGCGGCGGCGGGGTGGTGTCGCTCGCCTGCGGCAGCGGAGGTGCCGCTGGCGCGGCCGGCGTCGCCGGCACCGCGGGAATGTTGCGGCCTTGGCCGAGTCCCTGACCCAAGCCCTGCTGCAGCAGATTGCCAATCGTCGAGCCGAGCTGGCCGCCGAGCGGATCGGCCGGTTTGTCGCCGCCGCTGTGCCCGGTGTCCTGTCCGCCATTGATCAGGCCGCCGAGCCCGCTCAACCCGCCAAGCCCTCCACTACCAAGACCGCCACCAGGCCCGCCGCCGGCGAACAGGCCCTTGCCCATCTCCTTCAGCTTGGCATAGGCGGCGTCGGGATTATCCAGGATGCCCTGCATCTCCGGATAGATCCGCGGCTCGGCCCACGGGCCGTCGATCACCACGGGAATGCCGAGCCCGACCGGATCGGCGGCGCGGCCCTGGCCTTCGGTGGTCATCACGAGTTTCGGCTCGACCCGGAACGCCAACATCTGGGTGCCGAGGTCGATGGTGCCGGCGCCGGTCATCCGCACCAGCGGTCCCACCAGATTGAGATCGGAGGTAGTGGCCTGGCCCTTCTCGACGCGGAACGAGGCACTGAGTTGGGTGAGGTCGGTGTTCTGCTCCTTGCCCTCCTGCCAACCCGACAGCGGGCTTGCGGTCAGCGAGCGGATCATCTGCGCGACGTTGAGGCCCTTGATGGCGCCGTCCTGGAACAGCGCGAACACCGTACCGTCGAGGTTCGCCATGATGGCGCGCTGGCTCTGGCCGGTCGAGCGCAGCGCCAGCTTCGCCTGCAGTTTGCCGTCGAGCTTGTCGAAACTGGCGGCACTGCGCAGCAACGGCAGCGCGCGCACGCCGGAAAGATCGCTGCGCAGCGTGTAGACCGGGCTTGCCGCCGAGGCATCGACGATGACATCGCCGCTGGCCTGGCCGCCATAGGCGCCGAGATTGGCAAACCGCGCCTTCAGCACGCCGCCGGCGAGCGTGGCGTCGATCGCGGCGGGCGCGAAATGGGCGTCCCCGATGTTGATCTCGGCGGCGGAGATCCTCGCCTGCGCGTCGACATAGTTCAGCCCGTTCAGATCGAACGACGCGTTGCTCCAGCCGTGCTGCAGGCCCTGCGACGTGGGTGAGCCTTGCGAACCTGAGGCGCCGGTCTTGGCGGAGGCCGCCAGATCGAGCCGTTGGAAGTCGAGATCGAGCTTGACCAGCGGCTTGCTCGAGGTGTCGACCGAAGCCCAGCCGTTGAACGCGCGGTCGCCGACCGCGCCGGAGAGGCCGTTGATCATCACGACCGCGCCATTGAGTCGGACCTCGGCCTTGGCCGAAAGCGGAGCCTGCAACAGGCCGGGCGCGTCGAGCTTGAACTCGACCGGAATGTTCTGCCGGTCGGTCAGATGCGCGGGCGCGCTGGCGCCGATGTCGAATTTGAGCGGATGTTCGCCGGCGCGCGCGCTGCCGGTGATCCTGATCTTGCGGTCGCTGCCGATCGCCGCATCGGCGTGGATGCCGTCGATGCGGTTGGTGACGCGGTCGCGCAGGCTGGAGAATTCGATCGCGCCGTCGGTCACCGTCAGATGGTTGATGGCGGGCGAGTTGTCGTCCGCCTCGCCGCCGGACGCGGGTTGCCTCAAGGGCGGGTTGAGCGGACCGGAGCGTTCGCGCAGCAGCGGCACGTGCATGACCGGGCGGACGATCACGAGGTCGGTCACCTGCGGATGGCCGGACCAGATGCTCGCAAGCGTCACGTCGGCCTGAACGCTGTCGACGGTCAGCCGGTTGGAGCCATCGCGGTCCTTGGGGTGCTGCAGCGTGACGTCGTTCATGGTCACGCTCAGCGACGGCCACAGCCCGATCCTGGTCGAACCGGCAATGCTCAGCCGATAACCGGTGGCGGCCTCGACCCTGGACTGGATCGCCGACGTCAGGAAGCCGGAGGGCACCCCGACGATCAACAGCAGAACGGCGAGGACGATCACGGCGGCGATGGCGCTGCCGGCGATTTTCCAGGCTCTCATGACGATATTCCGGACCGGGCAGACGGCATCGAATGTGGCCCCTCCTGTCGGGACGCGGCCTTTTCCTCAAGTCTATCCCGGAAACCGGAATTGGCTCAAAGCCGCCGAAAATAATCCGGGGTGGTCGCAAAGTTATGTGACTTATGACACACTTCCCGGGAAGCCGATTTTGAAGACCACCGTACTTTGACGATTTCGGACCCGCCGCGGTTCGAACCATTCCGGAAGGCATTGCAATGAGCAAAGCGGCCGAATTTGCGGTCATTCTGAAAATGAATCCGATGTTTGCGGATCTCGGGCCCGACGAACTGGCCCGGATTTCCAGCCTCTGCCACACCCAGAACCTGAAGGCCGGCGAGATGCTGTTCCAGAAGGGCGACCCGGGCGATGCCCTGTTCGGGGTCCGCCGCGGCCAGATCCGGATCGATACCGGGGCCTCCGACGGCAGCCGCCTGACCCTGAATTTCATGGGCCCGGGCGACCTGTTCGGCGAGGTCGCAGTGCTCGACGGTTTTTCCCGCACCGCGGATGCCACCGCCGGCGAGACCACGGAATTATTCGTGCTGCGGCGCGAGGATTTCCTCTCCCATCTGGAACGCGAACCCAAGGTCGCGATCAAGATCATCATGCTGCTGTGCCAGCGCATCCGCTGGCAGAGCGAGCGGATGGAGGAATCCATGCTGCAGCCGCTGCCGGTGCGTCTTGCCCGCAGGCTTTGCGCGCTGGCGGCCGATTTCGGCTCCGAGGTCCACATCTCGCAGGAGCAGTTAGGCGTCTTTGTCGGCGCCGCCCGCGAAAGCGTCAACCGTCAACTGCAGCTCTGGCGCAAGGACGGCATTCTCGACCTGCAGCGCGGCAGGATCCTGCTGCAGAACATGAACAAGCTGACGGCGGTGGCGCGGAACGAGTAGGGGGTCCGGTCGTGGTCATGCGCCGCGGGGCGCACCCAATCTGATGTTTGCGCGATCTCCGGGTGAAGGTGTAATCTGTCATTATGAAACAACCGATCGTCTCAATCAGCCCTGACGTCATGGGGGGCTGCGCGGTGTTCCACGGGACAAGAGTTCCCGTGCAGACGTTGCTTGACTATCTCGAGGCCGGCGAATCGATCGATGATTTTCTCGCGGGCTTCCCTTCCATTACGCGAGAGCAAGTCATCGCGTTCCTGGAAGAAGCCAAGACCGACCTCCTTTCATGTCAATAAACACCCGAGATCGAATACTTCTTCTCTCCTACCATCGCGATGTATTCGATCGAAAAATACTTTGGTCTATGAAATAGTTTGCGCCACAGCCCCGGCCGAAACGAATAGAACGCATCAGGCATCTCTCGACTTACCGCTATGCCTGTCACGCCGCTCTGATTGGTATGCAGAATTAGTTCATGCTCGATATAGACGCCAGATGGATTCATAAATTTAAGCTCCAGCCATCCGTCTAAAATGTCGCGAGCGGCATCCATCGGAATGGGGAAATTTTCTTGGACTTCCCGCAACCGTGCACGACTCAAATATACAACGCTGCCGGTTCGATTGGTGAAGGCGATGCTGACAGCTGGATGCTCAGTGCCGCCTATAGACATTTGACTGGGGCTGGGAATGATTTCGAGATGGCGAATGCCGAGTCGTTTTCTCTTGTCCAGCCAGACAATAAAAAACGGTCACACTATTAGGCTGAAGGCTATCGAAAACCAATTGGGGGCATCGTTTTCTTTTAGCCAATGCCACCAACCACTGAGCAGAGACATCGCCAGCCCGCTTTCGTTGCCCCCTACTCCGCTGCCGGCGAATGCACGATGGCTGGCTTGGCCGGCGGCTCGTGACGGTTGCCGGAATGACCGGCGGCATGATCC
>DATNMT010000602.1:0-22518 GCA_035602495.1 Bradyrhizobium sp. | reverse complement strand
ATCCTTCTCTCCGCTCGCCGCCTTGCGAAGCTCCGAAGCCGTCAGATCAAGTCGGATGATCGATACCGCCGCTCCCATCGATGCCGCTCCTCTCAAAGGCCAGCATCGAGTCAGAGTTTCACTGATTTGGGAATCCCTAATGAGTCACAGTTTCGGGCCGTTGGTATCATTGGCTGGCAGCGAACAATTCCCATCGGCCGGGAAGGCCCTTGAGTTCATACGATCCGCGATCGGAAAATTTCAAACCGGCGCCGGCGACGAGATCGGTGACGACCCGCGATACCAGAACCTCGTTCGAGCCGGATTGCGCCATCACCCGCGCGGCCGCATGGACGGCGATGCCGCCGATGTCCCGCCCCCTGAGTTCGATCTCGCCGGTATGAAGGCCGGCGCGCAGCGGCAGGCCGATCTGCTGGGCCGCCGTACTGAACGCCAATGCGCAGCGGATCGCGCGGCCGGGTCCATCGAAAGTTGCCAGAACGCCGTCGCCGGTGTTCTTCACCAGCGAGCCACGGTGCTTGTCGATGATCTGCCGCGCCAGATGATCGTGGTTGTCCAGCAGGCCGCGCCAACGCTGGTCGCCCATTTCGGCGGCCCGGCGCGTGGAGTCGACGATATCCGTGAACATCACGGTGGCGAGGATACGCTCCAGTTCAGCCGGGCCGTTATCGCGATGCCCGGTGATGAATTCCTCGACATCGCCGGGCATTGTGTCGATATCCCCGGTCCAGAACGCGTGGTCGCCGTCGGGATATTCGATATATCTGGCGCCGGGGATTTGCGCGGCCATCTTGCTGCCGAGCGCCACCGGAACGATTGCATCGGTTCGCCGGTGCACCACCAGCGTCGGGATTTGCAATGTCGGCAGGATCGCGGAGACGTCGATTTGACCGTTCAGCAACAGCACGGTCTTCAGCGAACCGGGACTGCTCGCCAGCCGCTCGAACTTGGCCAACAACGCCACCGCCGCCTTGTCCTGCGCCTGGCTCGCCGCGACCAGTTTCATCATGTCGCCGTTGCCCCAGCCCTTCACACGCTGCGCGATGCGGGCTTCGATCATCTCCTGCGTCCAGTCCGGTGGCCGCATGTCGGCGGCCCGCGCAAAGCCGCCATAGAGCACCAGATGCGAGACCCGTTCCGGATAGGTTGCCGCGAACAGGATGCTCATCGGGCATCCCTCGGAGAACCCGAACAGAACCGCACGCCGCGAGCCGATCTCGTCCATGATGGCGCGGACATCGTCCATCCGCTCCTCATAGGTCGGGTAGCCCGAGATCCGGTCCGACAATCCCTGCCCTCTTTTGTCGAAGCTCACGATCCGGGCGAATTTTGCGAAGCGGCGCAGAAAGGCCGTGAAGCCGGGGCATTCGTGCGCGAACTCGATATGCGAACACAGGCCCGGGACCGCGATGATATCGACCGGTCCCTCCCCCATCGCCTGGTAGGCGATATTGATGTCGCCGTTGCGCGCGTAACGCGTCTCGGGCAATGCAAAATCGGTCATGGGGTCATCCGCTTCCGGCTCGATTATTGTCTTTATGACCGATCCGATCAACCGCCGGATTCAGGAACTCGCGGGCTGCAGCGTTCATGGCTTGATGCCCTTAGCGAATGCCCTCCTCGGCGATCGTTTCCTCGGCCACCTGCGCCACCTGCCGGGCTTCCTCCGTCAGCACCGTTGCTTTCCAGCCGCCCTGGGCGAACCAGCCGGCTGCGACCAATGCGACGATGATGGTGGTGATCGGAAACGACCAGAACAGGCCGGAGGCCTGCAGGCTCGTATGTTTGGAGAGAATGTAGGCCAGCGGAAACTGCAGCATGAACTGGGAGACCAGCGCGATCACCATGGCTGCCAGCATGTTGCCGGAGGCACGGAAGGCGGATACGACACAAAGCTGCACGCCGATGCCGCCCCACGCCAGGCACATGATGCGGATGAACTGCGCACCCTCGGCGATGACATCGGGCGCGCGCGGCACGAAGAACGCCACCAGCGCCGGCGCAAAGAGGTAGGCCATCACGCCGACGGTCGAGAGAATCGCAAAGCTGGCGCTGGCGCCCAGAACGGTGATGCGCATCGCGCGCTGCGGATTGCGCGCGCCCATGTTCTGGCTCACCAGGGTTGAAACCGCCTGCGACATGCCCATCGCGGGGATGGTGACGAATTGCAGGATGTTCGACCCGACGCCGTAGCCGGCCAGCGTCACCGTGCCGAAACTTGCCACCAAAAACGACAGCAGCATCGGTCCAAGGCCCCGCGTCGCAAGCTCGATCGATCCGGGCAGGCCCAGGAAGAACGCACGCTTGATGTAGGCCGGGTCGGGACGAAAGTCGCGCCACGAAAGCTGGATGCCATGACGGCCGCGCAGGAAGATCGCAATCCCGAGCAGGGCCGCGAGCCCCTGGGTCGTCAGCGTCGCCAGCGCCGCGCCCATTACGCCCAGCGGCGGCAACGGGCCGAAGCCAAAGATGAACAGGGGATCGAGCAGGAAATTCAGCACCACGGTTCCGAACACGATCAAGAGCGGCGTTCGGGTTTCGCCGACGCCGCGCATCAGCGCCTGAAACATGCCGTAGGCGAAGACGAAGATGATGCCGACAAAGGACACCCGCATGAAGCCGAGCGCGCCGGCATAGACATCGGGTTCGACGCCCATCAGTCCGAGCAGCAGCGGCGCCAGTGCAAAGCCCGCCGCGCCCAGAACCACCGATGTGACCGCCACGATCGTCATGGTCTGCGCGGCAACATGATTGACCAGATCCTGCCGCCCCGCGCCCATGTATTGGGCCGACAATGTCGCGCCCGCGATGCCGAGCCCGGCGCCTAGCGCGATCACCAGGAACATCACGGGAAAACTGATCGACACGGCCGCCACCGCCGCCGCGCCCAATCGTCCGACCCAGAACGCATCGGTCAGCTGGTAACCGGTCAGCAGCAGATTGCCCAGAATGATCGGGATCGCGAGGCGGATCAGCGCGGTGCCGATCGGCCCCTCGAGGAACAGCTTTTGGCGGTCGGATGCGATCGGCTTCACGCGTCGATCGCGTCCTTGATCTTCTTGCGCGTCAGTGGCAGGTCACGCAGCCGCTTGCCGGTGGCATTGGCGATCGCATTGGCAATCGACGCGGCGGCGGGGCCTTGCCCGGTTTCGCCGCTGCCGAGGAAGGGTTGCCCCGGACGGTTGATGATGTGCACCATGACGCTGTCGGGCACCGCGTTGAAGCGCAGGATCGGATAGGTCTGCCAGTCGATGCTGGTAATTCGCGTGTCGTCGAAGGTGACGGCCTCGTACAGGGTCCAGCTCGCCGACTGCACGATCGCGCCCTCGATCTGGTTGATCAGCCCGTCGGGATTGACCACCTGGCCGGCATCGACGGCGGCGACCGCGCGCACCAGCCGTGCACGGCCGGTCTCGCGGTTGACCTCGACTTCGCTCGCGATGGCGCAATAGGCCGCGAGATTCTTGTAGCGCGCAAAGGCGAAGCCATAGCCGCGATCCGCTGGCGGCTTTTGTCCCTTCTTCCAGCCGAACTCCTGCGCCGCCCTTTCGATCACGTCGCGGCCGCGCGGATCGTCGAGATGTTTTAATCTGAACTCGACCGGATCGGCGCCGGCCGCAAGCGCGAGTTCGTCGACAAAACTCTCGATCGAGAACACGTTGTGATAGGCGCCGAGCGCGCGCATCGCCGAAATCCGCACCGGCATCGCGGGAATGAAATGGTGCACCACGTGCGCGTTGGGGAATTTGTAGATCGGAATCGCGTTGCGGTCGCCGCCGCCTTCCGGCAAGGGCAGCGGTTTCGGCGCCGGCACCGCGAAGGGTTTGGCCATGTGCTGGGCCGCCAGCATCGATCCGGCGCCGCCGGGTCGCATCGAATGGGTGTTGCTCCAGACTTCGAAATTCCAGTCGGCGATCGCGCCGTTTCCGTCGAGCGACGCCTTCAGCTTCGTCACCATCGCAGGCCCGAACGGCTCCCAGGCGTGTTCCTGCTCGCGCATCCATTGCACGCGCACGGGCACCCCTGGCAGTTCGCGCGCGATCAGCGCGGCATCGGCCGCGGCATCGTCGGCGCCATTATGGCCGTAGCAGCCGGAGCCCTCGACATGGATGCAGCGGACGCTGGCGGGCGGCACGCGCAGCATTTCCGCGATGCCGGCGCGGTCGGGATAGACCCCTTGCGTGTGGGTCCACACCGTCATGGTGCTGTCGGTGAGTTGCGCGATGGCGCAGGATGGGCCGATCGAGCCGTGCGCCTGGTAGGGCCTGACATAGCTGGCCTCGATGGTTTTCTGGCCGCTCGCCGCGGGATCGCTCGCCTGGAAGATCGTCTTGTCCTGCGACGGCAGGCTTAAGAGCACGGAACGCAGGTCGTCCTGCTTCGGCAGGCCCGGCGTCTCCTTCCATTTTGCCGCTGAAGACAGCGCGGTCATCGCCTTGATCGCCGAAAATTCCTTCCTGGCGACGACGGCGAGGAAATTGCCGTCGCGCACCACCTTGACGACGCCGGGCATCTTCTCGACCGCCGCGGTGTCGCACTCCGTCAATTGCGCACCATAGCTCGGCGGCCGCACCACGCGGGCGTGCATCATGCCGGGCAGCCGCATGTCCTGCACATAGGCCGCGCCTCCCGTGACCTTGGCCGGGATGTCGACGCGCGGGACCGGTTGGCCCATCACCTTATAGGTGGCGGGATCTTTCAACTTCGACGTTGCCTGCGCTTCCACATGCAGCATCTCGTGCGCGACCAGATCGCCATAGCCGAGGCGCTGCCCGTCCGGTGCAATCACCGCCGAATTTTCGGTGTGGAGATTTTCGGCCGGCAGGCCGAGCCGCGCCGCCGCTTCCGCCATCAGCAACGCGCGCACCTGGGCTGCGGCATGCAGGATCGCGGTGCCGCTGTCCTGCATCGAATGGCTGCCGGAGGTGTAGCCCTCATTGGCGGTGCGGCGCGTGTCCGCCGTGATCACCTTGACGGATTCGAAGGGAACATCGAGCTCCTCGGCGGCGATCTGCTGGAAGGCGGTTTTAAAACCCTGGCCGAGTTCGACCTTGCCGGTAAAGGCGGTGATAGTGCCGTCGGCGTCGATGCGAATCCAGGAATCGAGGTACGGCGCGGTGGCGAGGCTGCCCGGCGGTTTCGGCGCAGGTGCCGCCGCGGGCGCCTGATCCTGCGCAAAAGCCTTCGACAGCGAGAAACTGACGATCAGCGCGCCGCTGCCGGCGAGCACTTGGCGGCGGTCGAGAATGAGGGGGCGGTTCATTGCGCGCTCCTCCGGCCGGTCGAGGCGTCGGCGGTCTGCATCAGATGCGCGGCGCGGTGCACCGCGCGCAGGATCCGCATGTGGGTGCCGCAACGACACAAATGCGGCTCGAGCTCGGCGCGAATATCGTCATCGCTGGGTTTCGGGTTTCGCTGCAGCAGCGCCTGCGCCCGCATCATCATGCCGGCGATGCAGTAGCCGCATTGCGCCGCCTGCTCTTCCATGAAAGCGCGCTGGATCGGCCCCGGCGCCTCGATCGAGCCGAGCCCCTCCAGCGTCGTCACCTGCTTGCCCTCCAGCAGGAGCAGCGGCGTCACGCAGGACAGCACCGCCTTGCCGTCGACCATCACCGTGCACGCCCCGCACTGGCCGAGGCCGCAGCCGAATTTGGCGGCATTGAGTTCGAGTTCGTCGCGCAAGACATAAAGCAGCGGCGTATCCGGCTCGGCATCGACCTGGTGATCCCGGCCGTTGACCTTCAATGTCATCATGGCTTGTCTCGCTGGCTTGCTTCGGCGGGAGCGTTGTTTGGCCCCGGCGAGGTCTGGAGAAACACGGTCTGGGTGCGGCGCGCGTCCGCAACCGTCTGTTCAACGCCGGTCCATGCCGGCTGGTCAGAGAAACGGGCGCGCAGATAGTTCAACAGCGCGGTAATTTGCGCGTCATTCATGCTGGCGGCAAAACTCGGCATGATCGGGCTGCGTTCGCCCTCGACCGGGCGCACGCCCGACAGCACGATATTGGCGGCGTTGCGCGGATCGGGGCCGGAGATCGCGGTGGAGAGCGCGAGATTGACGCCGCCATAGGGCAGCGGCCGGCCGGTCTCATGACAGGGCGCGCAGGACGCGGCGTAGATGGCCGCGCCAACAGGTTCCAGTTTCGCGGCCGCTGCGGGCGGCGACTTGGCCTTCGCCAGCACGTCTTCAACGCCTTGCTTGCGACCGGGCGCCGGCGCGCCGAATACATCGGCCATATAGCTCGCGATCGCCCGGATGTCGCTGTCCGGCACCGAAGACAGATTGCTGACCACCTCCGCCATCGGCCCGCGCGCGACGCCATGATCGGCTTGCCAGCCGTTGCGCAAATAGGCGTAGAGCGCCTCCGCCGTCCACGGCACCGGCGCCGGCGATTGCGCGTTGATCGCGTAGGCATGCCAGTTGTCGACATCGCCGCCGGCAAAGGCCGCGCTGACGCGTTCGGCGCCGAGCGCATTGCGCGGGGTATGGCAGGCGCCGCAATGGGCGAGCCCCTCGACCAGATAAGCGCCGCGATTCCATTCCGCGCTCTTCGTCGAGTCGGGCTTATATGTCCCGCCGTGAAGGAACAGCAGCTTCCAGCCCGCAATGACAAAACGCTGGTCGAGGGGAAAGGCAAGCTGGTTGGCGCGCCCCGGAGAATGCACCGGCTGCCGCGTCATCACGAAGGCATAGATCGCGCGGTCATCCTCGTCGCTGACATTTGTAAAATGATCGTAGGGAAAGGTCGGGTAGAGATGGCGGCCGTCGCGATCGACGCCTTCGCGCATGGCGCGGCGGAAGGCGGCCTCCGGCCAGCGGCCGATCCCGGTCTCGGCGTCGGGGGTGATGTTCGAGGAATAGATCGTGCCGAACGGCGTCGGCACCGGAAGGCCGCCGGCAAAATCCTTGCCGCCGCGCACGGTGTGGCAGGTGCTGCAGTTCCCGGCCGCCGCGAGTTCGCGGCCGCGCTTGACCAGTGCCGCGTCGAAGGCTTGCGGCGATGGCGGCTCGATCGCTGCGATTGCCGGCCGCCACGCGATCGCAAACGCCACCACCGCGCCGGCAACCACCAGCGCCGCGACCACGCTTCCGACCATTCGTCCTGTTGTCATCCGTCCCGACAGTCTTTTGTGTTTTTCATAGCACGGATCGGGCCGAAGGCCCCAATCACCGGCCGTTGACTTCCGGTTTCAACGCCGGCCGCCCCAAAGCGTTGCAGTTTCAGCCCTGCAGTTTGCAACCCAATTGCTTGAGCGCGTCGTCGACCCAGGCGCGGTCCATCGAACCGCCCGCCTTCAGGGTGGACAATGTCTTGTCCTCCGCCTTCTTCTTGGCTGCGGCGGCCTGATAGACCTCCTCGACCTCATCGAAGGGGATGCAAAGCAGGCCGTCGCCATCGCCGATAATCAAATCGCCGGGCTCGATCACCATGCCGTCGAACGCGATGGTCCGGCCGATTTCGCCGGGACCGGATTTATACGGGCCGCGATGGGTGACGCCGGCCGCGTAGACCGGGAAACTCGAGCCCCGCACCGCATCGGAATCCCGGATCGACCCGTTGATCACGATCCCGGCGAGCATGCGGTTGATCGCGTAACTGATCATGATCTCGCCGATGATCGAATTGGTCAGATCGCCGCCGGCATCGACCACCACAACATCGCCGGGCGAGGCAATATCGAGCGCCTTGTGCACCATCAGATTGTCGCCGGGACGCGTCTTCACCGTGAACGCCGGGCCCGACAGCCCGCCGCCGGCATGATACGGCCGCAACCGCGGGCCGCCGCCGGTCAGGCGCGACATGCAGTCGCTGACATTGGCCACCGGCAGCGCGCGAAATTTCTCCACATAGTCAGGGCTGACCCGGCGCGCGATCGGCTGCACGGAAAATCCGATCATTGAGTTTTCTCCATCGTTTCTTGCTGTTGCTAGTTTTTCAATCTGGAGGCCAGACGGCTGAACACGCGCCTGGCATTGCCTTCGAAGATTTTGCTCTTGTCCGCCGCCGACAGCGGGAGCTGGTCGATGTAGCGCTTGGTGTCGTCGAAGTTGTGCCCGGTCTCGGGATCGACGCCGGGGACGGCGCCGATCATTTCCGAGGCGAACAGGATGTTGTCGACCGGGATCACCTTGGCCAGCAGCTCCTGGCCCGGCAGATGATACACGCAGGTATCGAAATAGATGTTGTTGAGGAGATGATCCTTCAAAAGCGGCAGCTTGAGCGCCTGCGCCAGCCCGCGGAAACGGCCCCAGTGATAGGGCACCGCGCCGCCGCCGTGCGGAATGATCAGCTTCAGCTTCGGATAGCGCGTGAACACGTCCGAGGTCAGCAGCTGCATGAAAGCGGCGGTGTCGCCGTTCAGGTAATGCGAGCCGGTGGTGTGGAACGCCGGGTTGCAGGCAAAGCTGACGTGGATCATCGCGGGCACGTCGAGCTCGACCATCTTCTCGTAGATCGGATACCAATAGGGATCGGACAGCGGCGGATCGGTCCAGTAGCCGCCGGATGGATCGGGGTTGAGGTTGCATCCGATGAAGCCGTGATCGCGCACGCAGCGCTCCAGTTCGGCAATCGAATTCTTCGGCGAGACCCCCGGACTCTGCGGCAGCATGCAGACGCCGATGAAATTTTCCGGATACAGGCTGCAGACCCGGTGAATCAGGTCGTTGCAGGCTGTGGCCCAGGCTTCGCTGGTTGAGCCGTCGCCGAGATGATGCCCCATGCCGGCCGCGCGCGGCGAAAAGATCGTCAGATCCGTGCCGCGCTCGCGCTGCAGCTTGAGCTGGCCGTTGCGGATGGAATCGCGGATCTCGTCGTCGGTGATCGCCGGCCGTGCCGGCGCCGGCGCGCCCTTGCCATGGGCCTCGATCTGCGCCTGTCGCCACGCTTCGTGCTGCTTGGGAGCGGTGGTGTAGTGACCATGGCAGTCGATAATCATTGCGGACAACCCTTGACTGACGTTTCCCTTGGCGGCCGATTGCCGTCAAAATCCGGCGCAGTTGAGCGGCCGAGGCGCCTAAGCGCAAGTGGCACAATACCTTTTGCGGGCCAAAATGTTACAGGAATGCCACAGGCGCGAACAATATCGGTTCGTTCCTTGTCCGTTCAAAAGAGTTGATGTGGGCGTCTTTTCTATCCGAGGTAGATTGGCAGGGGTTGCGAATCACGTGCTTCCGCTGTGAGGGAGAGCCGACATGCCAGCCTACATACAGCACCACGCGCACCATGAAATCGAGATGGCGCCGATCATCTGCCCCGGCTGTATCGGACTGCTTCCGATGTATGTCAGGGAGGTCGAGCCACACTGGAGCATGGCGAAGATCGACTTCATCTATGAGTGCTCGGACTGCGGCGCCGAGGTCAGGCATACCGTGAGCAAGCCGGAACGCCGGCATTAAAGCGCGGTCGCGTCGCCATTCCGATCGTCGATGTCAATGATTGTCGTCCTGCGCGGGCATCCCATGCAGCGTTGAGGTTCCAAGCCTCCGTTGATTCTTGATCTGACGTGTTCTCCTGACGCGAACCGGTATCCACTTCGCTTGAAAACGCTTTAGTGCGCGGTGGCCTGTGAATCGCTCTCGAGGTTACACTCCCTGAAGTGGAACGCGATCTCATCCAGCGCGCGCTGTTCCCACTCTTCCGCCTGTGCCAGCCAGAAAATCTTGCGCTCGGAATCCAGCATGGCGCGCTCTCGGCACATAAACTCATGGCTGCGAATTTCGACGAGCTTTTTCATGAACTCCACTCCGCTGTGAAGCCAATTTGCCCAGTAAGTTTAGCAGAGTCGGGACACCCGGGTGTCAATTTGCCGTGTGGAAAGCGGTAACATTCTGTCTCCCAGGCATCGCAGTGCAGCAAATCCGGCCGCAGTCCGGCGGCCAGGGCGTAGGCACATTAGCTAAATCCGGATTGATGCGCCGAGCACCTAAGGCCATCAACAGCAAATCAGCATTTCCGGAATCACCCCCCAACCGAACATGAGCCGGACTGCCAAATCGACGCGTTTGACCCAACTGCGACATGGTCCGTGTCTCGTGCCACGAACTGGCCGATTTATGCCGGATGACTGATGCTTTGAGATGCGACCCGTTGGCTGGATGGACGCAGCGCTAGCATGGTCACAATTGCGGCCAATACGAAACAGGCGCTCAGGAAATAGAGCCCCGCTTCAAAGCTCTGCGTCGCGTCCTTGATCCAACCCACAACATAGGGTCCGACAAAGCCGCCAAGATTTCCGACCGAGTTGATCGCGGCAATGCTGGCTGCCGCCGCCGAACCGGTCATAAGTGTTGACGGAAGCGGCCAGAAGCATGGCTTGGTGCCATTCTGACCGACGCTGGCGACGCACATGGCCAACAGACCCCAGTACGAGGCGTTAAACAGGCCGGCGCCAAACAGTCCCACCGCGCCGCATAGGCTGGCCACCGCCAGGTTCCAGCGCCGTTCGCCAATTCGATCCGAATACCAGCCCCAGACCAGCATGCCGACGGCGCCTGCGATGGAGGGTACGGAGGTCACGAAACCCGTTTGAAAATTGGAGAAACCGAGTCCTTTGATGATCTGCGGCAGGAAGTAGACCGTTCCGTAGCCCGCAGCCGTTAGGCAGAAATAGATAAACGACAGGGCAAGCACACGTAGGTCGATTAGCGCACGGAAAGGATTGTAAGTTCCGTGAACTGCGTTGATCGCTTCGCGTTCGTCCCGCAGCGCTCCTTCGAGCCAATCCCGTTCGGCTGCAGTCAGCCATTTCGCGTGTGCGGGTCGGTCGGTCATGAAGCACAGCACGGCGGCCGAAAGAACCACTGCGGGAGCGCCTTCGATAATGAACAGCCACTGCCAACCCTTGAGCCCGAGCAGACCGTCGAGGCCAAGGATGGTCGTCGATAGCGGTGCTCCAATAGCGATCGAGACCGGAATGGCCAGCATAAATCCAGCAATGACGCGGGCGCGATATGGAGCGGGGTACCAATAGGTTAGATAGAGGATCATGCCCGGGAAGAAGCCGGCCTCAGCCACGCCCAGGAGAAAACGCATAACAATGAAGCTCGTCTCACCCGTGACAAACGCCATGCCGGCCGAAATCAAGCCCCAGGTCAGCATGATTCGGGCGATCCACAGGCGCGCTCCTATACGCTCCAGGATGAGATTGCTTGGCACCTCGAAGATAAAATAACCGAAGAAAAATATGCCGGCCCCCAGCCCGTACGCGTACGCGCTGAGCCCCAAGTCCTTGTTCATGGTGAGCGCAGCAAAACCTAGGTTGATGCGATCAAGGAAGTTTACGAAATAGAGCAGGGCCATGAACGGGAGTAGTCGACGCGAGACCTTTGCGATCGCCTGGCGCCCGAATGCCTCAGTCATGAGCAGCCTCCCTTATCGCGTTTCTCTCGCAATACCATATCATGCACCACTATATCGTATTTCGCCGTCGTTGAGAATGATGGAAGCCCTTCTGGTCCCCCAGCGCACAACCAAGCCGGCCTGCCTTCATGTTCAAACGCTTGCGGCACGTCGTGCTCGCGAAAAACCGGCAGTCGCAAGTGGTCCGAATCCGTAGTTTGGGCTATCTAAGCTCGCTCTGGCAAGTTGATCTCAGCCGTTTAAGAAACGTTACAAATGTACGACCGCGTCTCAACTGTCGTCCGACTGGATCACCCCTTTCAAATGATGCCTCAGCTCAGCATCATGCCAGCGATCCAGGTGCGCGAGCCGAAACGACTGAGGCAAGCGGCTGGCCAAGTTCAGGTTGACCGAGTGCATTGAAGAATGGCCGTTAGTCAGCGTCAAGCCTGTCAAGCAGCTTTTTTGCCTCGCGAACGTCGGCAATCTGAAAGCCCTCCGTGAATGCTCCGTACGCCGGTTCAAGGATCTGCCTTGCCTCGGTCTTTCGGTCCTGCCCGACCCAGAGACGCGCAAGGCTTAGCGCGTTTCTCAACTCCCAGAAGGGCGCGCCCTGCTGCCTCGCCAACTTCAAGGCCTGGGAGAAGCATTGTTCCGCCGACGAGGCGGATTGATGTTGCGTGTCGATCAGCATCAATTCGCCCTTGATGCGCAATAGCTCCGGGACATACCACTGTTCCTGCCGGGCTTTGCAGCGCCGCAAGGTGTCGTCGACCACTGCAAGCCCCTTTTCGATCTCATTTGCTTCGCCGAGACAGACCGCGAGTTCGCCCAGCGGAAGCAGGAAGCGCGGCAAGAACCTGGTGTCGCCCGCCCGATCGATTTCACTTCGCAACAGCACCAGCCCGGCGTCGAGGTTGCCGCGCTTGGCCATGACCATGCCCTTGAAACAGCCCGCCCAAAGCCGCCAAGGACGTATCGCATGGCGCTCGGTATGCTCGAACAGCATTTCACCGTAGCGCTCAGCCGCGTCGAAATCACCGGCCAGGAAAGCGATCGGGCACGCGCCCTGCCCCAGCACGCTGCAGAAGGTCAAGGCGTGACCATTCGCGCGCCCTTCCTCGATGTTGTGCTCGACAAGACGCAGCGCCTGATCGCCGAGACCCTGCAGCCAGAGGATGCGGGCACGGAAATAGTGCGTCGAGATCCGCAGATCGAGCGGAAAAATCTTGGGCTTTTCGGCCAGGAGATGGAGGGACGCGTCCACCTGGTCGATGTGGTGACGTGCGCTGTTTTGGTCGCCGAGAAAGTGCAGTGACACGGCGAGAAGGCGATCGGCCAGCATCAAGTCGGTCGGGTCGGCAGAGTCCCCCGCTGCCTTGGTGAAACGCTGAGCGAACTCGAGTGCTTTGAGAAATTCGCCATTGTTGAACTGGTCGATGCACAGGCCCCAGAGAGCGCGCAGGCGATAGTCCTTGTCATCGAGCCGGTCCGCCAGTTCGAGGGTTATTGCGAGCGCCGGGCCCGCATCCCGCGCACGACCCTGGCTGTAGGTCAGCGACCAGCCGAGCGCCGCCGAGAGCTGCATGCGCAAGCGTGTTGGACCCATAGCGCCATCGTCCAGCCGCGCGAGCGCCAATGCGGCGCGCTCGCGACATTCGCCGAACAGCGACAGGTGGACCCATAGCGGCACTGCAGCGGCAGTCAACGCCGCGCCGATCTGCGAGTCACCGTCCGCGGAGAATGCCCAATCGAGGCCGGCGCGGACATTGCCGAGGTGTCGGCCATGGCGTCCTTGCCAATCGGCTTGCGGCAAGGAATTGCTCTCTGCCTCGGCCTGAATGAGGGCTTCCCGGAAGTATTCCGCATGGCGACGTGCGGCTTCCCGGTGCTCTCCGGCACCGTGCAGCTTTTCGAGGGCGTAGGCGCGCGTCGTGTCCAGCAGACGATAATGATCGTCCCCCGCCTGAAAGTCGGCGGCGACGAGCGACTTGACGACCAGGCCTGTCAGGCTATCGGCGATCGAGAGGGCGTCAAGATTTCCTGTCACTGCGGCAGCGGCATCGAGGGAAAAATCGCCGTTGAAAACCGCAAGGTGGCGCAGCACCCGCGCCTCCGTCTCAGACAACAGTTCATAACTCCAATCGAGGGTCGCAAGCAGGGTCTGGTGCCGCGGTAACGCCGTTCGGAGGCCGCGGGTCAGCAGGTTGAAGCGATCGTGCAACCGCGCGGCGACCTGTTGCAATCCAAGCGTTGCGACGCGAGCCGCCGCGAATTCGATGGCCAGCGGGATGCCATCGAGCTGACGCGAAATCGCAGCGACCAGCTGAAGGTCTTCCCCGCGCGGCAAGAAGTCGGCGTTCAATGCTTTTGTCCTGGCAATCAGGAGCTGCACTGCGCTGCGTCCGAGGATATCGTGATCTCCATCTCCGCCCTGTCCCGGAACATCGAGCGGGGGAACGCGGTACACATACTCGCCGTCGATGCGAAGCACCTCGCGGCTCGTCGCCAGAATCGTCGTATTCGGACAGGATCGTACGAGCGTCTCTGCCAACCTCGCAGCCGCTTCAATCAGATGCTCGCAATTGTCCAGCACGAGCAGGAGTTTTCTTGCGCCGATTTCCCGAACGATGGATTCGAAAGAAATCTCGCCGCCTTGTTTAAGGCCGAGCACAGTCGCGACCGAAAATGGCACCAGCGCAGGGTCCGACAGCGAGGCCAATTCGACGAGCAAACCGTCACCTCCCAAAGCCGCGAGCAGATCGCGGGCAACTGCTTGCGCGAGTACCGTCTTCCCGATACCGCCGGGCCCGGTCATCGTGACGATCCGATAGGTCGAAAGCAGCTCCAATAATTGAGCCTCGGCAATCTTTCTGCCGATCAACGCGCCGGGTGCGGTCGCAAGATTGGTGAAACGACTTCGAGCGGGTTCCGCAGTCGGCATGCCGGCTGCGGCAAAATCCTCCCGCTGAATGACCCAGTCTCCCAGCAATCGATAGCCACGACCCGCGATGGTCTTCAATAGCGCTCGATCGGGACCCAACGCCCTGCGTATCGCGGAAATTTGAGCCTGCAGGGTGTTTTCCTCAACCGCTGCACCCGGCCATACACGGTTCATCAAATCATACTTGTCGATCAGCTCGCCGGCCGACTGGACCAGCGTCTCGACGATTTCGAACGCCCGGCTGCCAACGTCCGCCGAAATCCCGTTCAACCGCATCTCGCGGCGCGCAAGATCAATTTCCCACGCGCCGAACTTGTAGACGGGCCGTCGGTCCTGGCCTGGCATCGGTGCTCCCTTTAGGCATTTTAAGGCCATTTGGGCGGTTTCGCGCAAGAATCTGTGGTCGTTGGGCGACGCTTTTTCAGGACTTTTCAGAACTGCCTCAAGGACGGATGCGTCCGCTGACGGTAGGGTCAGTCCATCGCAAATGCTTTGGGACACCAAGCAATGGCCACAGACGGATTGATTACGATCCAAAGTCGCCATGGACCGGAGGAAACGATGAACCGGTTCGAGGCCGAGGTCAGGGCCAGGGGAATGACGGTCTTTGCCCATATTGATCACGCCGCGGGCGCGACTGCCGTCGGGCTGTCGCTGCGGCCAACAGAACTCCTGATCTTCGGCAATGCAAGGACCGGCACACCGCTGATGCAGTCGACTCAGCCGTTCGGCATCGATCTACCACTCAAGACTTTGGTCTGGCAGGACGCGTCGGGCACCACGTGGCTGTCGTACAACGATCCTGCATTTCTTGCGCACCGCCACGGCCTGGACGGTGCGGACAACACGACAGTCAACGCTATGGCAGCCGCATTGAAAGCGATTGCAAGCAAGGCAACAACGCCATCGTGAGCACAGTTTTGCTCACCGATCCAACGCCGAACTTTGGAGCACGCCGATGACTACGATCCCGCCGATGATCCGCGCGAGAGTGGACGGCATTCCCGGTCCCCGGCGTGCCCTAAGTGACGGTCAGGGAGGCGAGCGCTATGTGACGAACGTCTCCAGGCGAGGCTACTGCTTCGTTGCGCCGGTGGGTTGCGCGGCGTCTCCGTACATTCAACACCTCTACGGTCGAGGAGATTTGTCATGCCAACGGATCAACACTTTTTCCGATTGGAGGCAAGTATGAGCGACGCGAAGGGCCAAGTGCCATTGCAGACCTCGACGGAATTCGTGCGCACATATAATGCGAAAGCCCACGAAATCCTCGACGCGATCACGGCGGCGGTCACCAATGCAGAGGCCGGGTTAAACTGGCTGCGCGCTGAACCGCCAGATCTGGAAGGAGTCCGGCATGCGCTCAATGGTATCGCCAGCGACGGTATGCGAGCCGCCGAAATCATCTTTCGACTTCGAGCGCTCATGAACGATTGGCCCACAGCGGATGGAGCTCTCGATCCTTGAGCTGATAGCTCCGAGGTGCCCGGCGCGATGTCGCCTTTTGGGTACTTTTCGGTCATGGCGCGATGTCAGACTTGTGTGCGTTTGAGAGATCAGAAGCGGACGTTCGCCAACGCCCCTGATTTCATGGGTTCGCGCCCAGGGCGCGGGCGTCAGCGTGCGTCGAGCACGCGATCGACCATCTGGCCGGAAAGCCCAAGATAGTTCGCGGGATCGCAATGGCGGCGGATGGCATCGACGCCGCCAAGCGCGTCGGCGATTTCGGGCACGCGAGCGAGAATATCGGCGAGATCGCCGCCGCCCTCGATCGCCTTTCGGCAGGCGTCATAGACGACGTCGTGGGCGCGCTGGCGGCCGAGCTTCGGGGCGGCAGCCATCATGACCGCTTCGGCGACGATCAGGCCGTTCGTCAGGTCGAGATTCTCGCGCATCCGCGCTTCATGCACCACGAGGCCTTTGAGCATGAACCTGGCGTTCGCCAGCGATGACGCCGTGAGCAGAAAACTTTCCGGAAGCGACACCCATTCCAGGTGCCACGGCCCCGTCGCCCTTTCGAAATCATGGATCATGCCGTCGAGCATGGTGGCGACGTGCTGGCGGACGGCTTTTGCCGCCGCCAGCATCAATTCGCTGGAGATCGGGTTGCGCTTTTGCGGCATGGTCGAGGACGCGCCGCGCCCGGAAACGAACGGCTCCGACAGCTCGCCGAATTCCGTCGCCGACATCATCATGACGTCGGTTGCGATCTTGCCGAGCGTACCCGTGATCAGGCCGAGCAAGGCGACGGCTTCCGCGATGCCGTCGCGCGCCACATGCCAGGCGATCGACGGCTGATGTAATCCCAGTTCCTCGCAGAACAGCCTTTGCATTTCCAGCCCGTCCTCGCCGACCGACGCCAGCGTGCCGGCGGCGCCGGAAAATTCGCCGACCAGTACCCGGGGCCGTATTTGCGCGAGACGCTCGAGATGGCGATCGATCGACGATAGCCAGACCGCGACCTTGTAGCCAAAGGTGACGGGCAACGCCTGCTGCAGATGGGTGCGCCCCGCCATCGGCGTATCGCGGTATTTCCTTGCCAGGCCGGCAAGGATGTCGCCGATCTCCTTCAGATCGCGCTCGACGATGGCGAGCGCCGCGCGGATCTGCAGCACATTGGCGGTGTCCATGATGTCCTGGGTGGTGGCGCCCCAATGCACGAAGCGGCCCGCATCACCGGCGGCGGCCGACAATTGATGGACCAGCGGCAGGATCGGATAGCCGACAATCTCGGTTTCGTGGCGCAATTTGTCGTAGTCGACGTTGATCGAGCGCGAGGCGGCATCGATCGCCTGCGCGGCCTCCTGCGGCACCACGCCGGCGCGGGCCTGGGCGCGCGCCAGCGCCGCCTCGGCCTCGAGATAGCGCCCGACCAGTGCCTCGTCGCTGAAGACTTCGCGCATCTCGGCGGTGCCGAACATGTCCCGGAACAACGCCGAATCGAAAACCGTGCTGGCCAAGGCAATCTCCTGTGATGAGCGGATGCGCTCACTTCGCCGGCGCGGATGAGGCCAGCATTGCGGTCCACTTTTCGATGTCGGCGCGGATGAAGGCGGCAAATTCCTCCGGGCTGCCGCCGGCGGGATCGGTGCCCTGCCCCTTCAGCGCGGCGCGAACCGCCTCGTCGTTCAGCGCCTCGTTCGCGGCGGCCGACAATTTCGCGACGATCGCGGGCGGTGTCGCCTCCGGCGCCAGCAGCCCGATCCAGATGCCGGCGTCGTAGCCCGCCATGCCTGCTTCGGCCAGCGTCGGAACATCCGGCATGATCGAAGCGCGCTTGCCCTGCGCCACGGCAAATGCCTTCAGCTTGCCGGCCTCGACCTGCGGCGCCAGCGTTGCCGCCACATTGAACATCAGCGTGATGCGGCCCGCGAGCAGGTCGGAGACCGCCTGGTTGCTGCCGCCCTGATAGGGAACCATCGGGATGTTGGTGCCCGCCTTGGCGTTGAACAGTTCGGCTGCCATGTAACTCGCCGTCGCATAGCCGGACGAGCCGAATGTCAGGCCTTCGGGCTTGCTCTTGGCGAGTGCGATCAGCTCCCGCAGATTACCCGCGGGAACCGACGGATGCGCCACCAGCACGTTCGGCACGATGCCGAGCAGCGTGATCGGCGCCAGCGCCTTGTCGAGATTGAACCCCGATTTGGTCTCCGCCGGATTGAGCGTGTTGGCGATCGTCGCCACGAACAGCGTGTAGCCATCGGCCGGCGCGCGCGCCACCGATTCGGCGGCGATCATGCTGCTGTTGCCGGGCCGGTTCTCGACCACGATCGGCTGGCCGAGGCTCGCCTCCATCCGCTTGCCGACCAGGCGGGCCAGGATATCGGCGGCCGAGCCGGGCCCGAAGCCGATCACGACCTTGATCGGCTGTGTGGGATAGCTTTGCGCCATCGCGGCGGAAAGACCTGCGACCGACATCATCGCAACGCCAGCGCAAAGCGCGGATATCCCGAGGTAACGGCTGAACATATTTCCTCCCAGGGCGCCAGCATTCGCGCCACGAATTTCGATTTGTTGACGCTTGCCTGTGGCCGCCCTACAGCAAGGAGAATTCCCCGCGTGAGGCGGATCGGCTAGCCGAGGCTTTTATCAAGTGCACTGTAACGCGACCGGAGAGAGAAGGAAGCCACGATGCAGTCAGACCCGGAACGCCGCGCCCGCGGCGCCCAGAAACTCGGCGAAATCCTCGGACAATCGCCGGATCAGGTCGATCGTTCGCTCGGCGACGTCGCACCGCAGCTCGCCACTTACGTGCTCGAGACCATCTATGGCGAGATCTACCAGAGTGCTGCGCTGGACTCGCGCACCCGGCAGATCGTCACCGTGACGGCGCTGGCGACGCTCGGAACCGCCGCGCCGCAGCTGCGGACCCATATCGGCGGCGCGCTGCGCTGCGGGGTCACGCGCGAGGAGCTCGTCGAGATCATGATGCAGCTTGTGCCCTATGTCGGCGTCGCCGCCGCGATCAACGGGGTGGCGGCATGCCGGGAAGTGTTCGCCGCGGTCGACAAGACGTAGATCAGGCCGGGCGGACTTGCCAAGGTGCCGCCAACGGCGGGAAGGGCCCGACATCGGCGTCAGCGAGGACATGGTGCGGGCGGTCTATCCCGCGCTCTATCCGCACGCGCAAATCGAGATCGGCAATTCCGGGCACTACCCGATGCAGGAGAGGCCGATCTATTTTTGCGACGCGGGTGGAGGCCGTTCATCGCCCAATCGACGTGATTTGCCTCACGTCTCTTCGGCCCGGCCGTCCAGCATCAGTTCGATCGCCTGTTTCAGCACGCGCTTGGATTTCGCGATGCTCAGCCCCTGGTCTTCGCGCAGCCGGTTCCAGCTTTCGAAGCTGAGCATCATGTCGAGCGCCTCGACCAGAACTTCCTCGCGGGCAACATCCCCGGGGAGAATTCCCATCAGTCGATTTCTCAAATGCCGCGCGAACTGCGCATAGGCCGTCTTCAGGAACGCCGAACGATGGCGCTGAACCTGTCCGGCGAGCAGGAACGGCTTCATTTTCTCGAACGCCGCCGCGCGGCGATCGACCAGTTCAAGAAGCTGCCCGCGCCAGTCGCTGGCCTGGAACGGCTGCTGCACGATCGCTTCCATGGTCGCTGCGATCGAACAGCTCATCTCCCGATACAGCGTGTCCATGTCGCTGAAATGCCGGAACACCGACCGGCGGCCCACCTTGGCGATGTCGGCGATCTGATCGGCGCTGGGCTCGAGATTGCCCTTGGCCACCAGTTCGAGCATGGCGTTGACGATCAGCGTCTGGCTCTTCTGCGAGCGGTGCTTGCGGCCGTCGGCGGGCTGCGCGGGTTTGGCCGCGATCAACCGGTATTGCGTGGACTTGCCGAGATCGTTCATGCCGCCCTCTTCGCACAGTCTTCGCCGAACGAAGGAAGCCTGTCTGGGCGCCATCCAATAATATGGCACTCACCATGTCAATAAGGCGATCGTCTCGATGGCCAGCCCTTACCGGCTGCGGTTTTGTTTGGCCTGACAGCCCTGCAGAAACAGCCTGGCGCAGCTGCGCACCCGCGCCTCGATCTGCGAACGCGGCGGCAGCGGCACGCGGCCAAACAGTGCGGCGCGGCGCGGCGCGGAAGCGAGCATACCGAGCAACATTCCGGCTGCCTCGTCGACATCGTCGAGCACGATCAGGCCGCGTTTCTGCTGCGCCCCCAGCCAGTCCGCCAGCGCCGCCGTGGTGCGCTGAACGCCGTTGCGGTAGAACGTTCCGGCGATGTCGGAAGACTGGCCGGCCTCCTGCAGCACCATGCGCTGAAGCCCGATCACTTCCTCGTCGAGAGTCAGATCCGCGCACGCCATCAGCGCCGCATAAAGCGCTTGCTCGATGTCGGCATGATCGATCGCGTGAAGGTCGACATTTGCAAGCGTTCGCTCGAGCCGGTCCGTGACCATGCCGTCGAACAGCGACGCCTTGTTGGGGATCAGGCGATACAGCGTCTTGGTCGAGACCCCGGCGCGCCGGGCCACGGTCTCCATGCCGGTTGCGGCGTAGCCATTGGCGGCGAATTCCTGCCGCGCGGCCTCGTAAATGATCTGCCGCGTCTCGTCATCGGGACGAAGCTGCGGGCGGCCCCGGCAACGCCGGTCCTGGTCGGTGGTTTGGACGGTCTTGATCTCAGCCATGCTTTTACATGATGCCTGTCATTCCATTGACAGTTTCAAGATAGGGGCTATTTTGGAAAACGTCAAGTTTCCTTATTCCAGGTTTCCTGGGTCAAAGACAATCAGGAGCACCCGTCATGTCCCGCCATTCCACCGCTTTCGAGGTCGAGCGCCCGGTTCCGGCCGGCGAGTTCGTCAAGGATCTGCAGCCGGGCGCCGATGCCGAGGCCGCGAATGTTGCCGCGGCCCCCGCCCCCGTGGTCGCCAAAAAGTTCAATTTCCGCAAGCTGTTATTGACAGGCGCGGCGACCGCCGTGCTGGTCGGCGCGGTGTGGTACGGCCTCGACTACTGGACCGTCGGCCGCTTTCTGGTCTCCACCGACGACGCTTATGTGCAAGCCGACAACACGACGATTGCACCCAAGGTTTCCGGTTACCTCAGCGAAGTCCTGGTCGGCGACAACGAGCCGGTCAGGGCCGGCCAGGTGCTGGCGCGGATCGACCCGCGCGATTTCGTCGTCGCGCTCGACCAGGCCAAGGCCGATGTCGCCGCGGCCGGCGCCGCGATCACCAGCAAGCAGGCCCAGCTCGGCGTTCAACAAGCGGTGATCGATGCCGCCAGGGCAACCGTCGACGTCGATCAGGCTACCGCCAATTTCGCAGCCCAGGAGAACAAGCGCTACACCGACCTCGCTGCCACCGGTTACGGCAGCGTGCAGAACGCGCAGCAGGCGCAGTCGCGCATTGCGGGCGCCAAGGCCGCAATCGCGCGCGACACCGCCAACCTCGCCTCCGCGCTGAAGCAGGTCGACCTGCTCAAGGCCGAGATCGTCCAGGCCAACGCGTCGCTGGCACGCGCCGAAGCGGTGCAGCGCCAGGCCGAGCTCAATCTCGAATACACCTCCATCGTGGCACCGATCGACGGCATCGTCGGCAATCGTACGCTGCGCACCGGCCAATATGTGCAAGCCGGCACGCAGCTGATGTCGGTGGTGCCGGTCGCCGGTGCCTATGTGGTGGCGAACTTCAAGGAAACCCAATTGACCGACGTCCGCGAGGGCCAGTCGGTCGATATCGCCGTCGACATGTTCCCCGGCCAGATCGTGCACGGCCGCGTCGACAGCCTCGCTCCGGCCAGCGGCCAGGAATTCGCGCTGCTGCCGCCGGACAACGCCACCGGCAATTTCACCAAGGTGGTGCAACGCATTCCCGTGAGGATCGCGCTGAACGGCAATAACAGCTCCCTGATCGAGCTGCGTCCCGGCATGTCCGTGATCCCGACTATCGAGACCAAGGCGCAGGCGCAGAACCGGCGCACGGCGGTCGCTGCGGCGCGGACATCACGCCGGGCTTTGGGAGGATAGTGTCATGTCAACTTCCGCCCTCGCGCTTCCCGACTCGCACGCTTCATCCGGCAACGCCGCGGTCGATCCGAACCGCGCCAGCACCAGGGTCTGGATCGCCGTTCTCGCCGCCATGATCGGCTCGTTCATGGCGATCCTGAACATCCAGATCACCAACGCCTCGCTGCTCAACATCGAGGGCGGTATCGGCACCGGCATCGATAACGGCTCCTGGATCTCGACCTCATATCTGATCGGCGAGATCGTGGTGATCCCGCTCACCGATTATCTCTCCCGGGTGTTTTCGTTCCGCCGCTACATGCTCGTAAGCGCCACCCTGTTCGCGATGTTTTCGGTGGCCTGCGCCTTCACCCATGATCTGCCGTCGATGATCGCGATGCGCGGCCTGCAGGGCTTTGCCGGCGGCGTTCTGATCCCGATGGCGTTCACGCTGGTGCTGACAAAACTGCCGAAACCGCAGCAGCCGATCGGGCTCGCGATCTTCGCGCTGTCCGTCACCTTTGCACCCGCGATCGGCCCGACCATCGGCGGCTATCTCACCGAAAACTACGGCTGGCGGACCATTTTCTTCGTCAACGTGGCACCTACCCTGGTGATGGTCAGCGCGCTCTATCTGACGCTGGAGCGGACGCCGATGCAGCTCAAGCTCTTGAGAGAAGGCGACTGGGCCGGCATCTTCACCATGGCGATCGGACTGTCGGCGTTCCAGACCGTGCTCGAGGAAGGCAACAAGG